>JAPVVG010000063.1 GCA_028571455.1 Desulfobacteraceae bacterium
ACGGAATATTTTTTCGGATCTTCTCCCCCTGTTCATCACATGGTACCATGCGCCAGGGTACTCTATTCTTAGTGGACGTGCCATGTCATAATCCGTAACATTTTACCGTGCAAGAGTCAAGAGCAGACTTGACCCCAAGTCTTCTGTAATGATGAGCTTCTCGCACGGCACGATAGCCTGAAGCGGCAAGAGCGGCTGTTGCCGTTTGCAGGGCGGAGTTATAGGCTATATTCAACTGCCAATCCGGACTTAGCCCAAACGTTCTGCAATCTGAAAGATCACGATCTGCCACTGCAAGCAAGGCAGCGATTTCTTGCGAGCTTGTCCGATGTTCTGTCAACCAGCCGTTATTCAACCAGTTTTGCAAGCTCATACTCATCTCCAATAAGAAAAAATTTAGAGCCTTCCAGAACCTGTTTCAGGAAATGATGATCTGCTGCCAATTTGAATCGGAACTCTTCGGGAGGATAAACAAGGGGATTGATTTCCCGGCGAACCGTTTCCTGTGCACGACCTAATACTGAAACAACTTCGGCGAATGTTATATCACCTACAACCATAACATCCGCATCGCTACTTGAGCGTTCGCCTCCTCCTACCATGGAACCGAATAAAAAGGCCACATTGATACGATCTGCCAGAGGTACTAAAGCTGCTCTCAGCACGTCGCCAACACCAACCGTTTTGACCACCAGACTTTTTAATTCGGCATAAACCGGACACTCCGGATTGGCCTGGTAATAAATTTGCCGCCCACGCACTGTCCGCCAGATAATACCTGCTTCGGAAAGCTTCTTTAATTCCCGTTGCACAGCACCCAGGCCAACTCCGGCTGTGCGGGCAATCTGGCGGATATAGAAGGATTCCTCAACGTGGCTATACAGTAAGGCCAAAACCGCCCGTCGGGTCTTTCCGAAAAGAGTGGCAGACAAGCTGTCAGTTTTAATTATTGTACTCATATTGGATACAATCGTACCCCTTTTGGTTACAGCCTGCAAGCTATTTTTAACAACTCGTTCACACTTCGCGCTTACATACGCGCGCCGCTCCATCTTAGCTTGGCTTTCAAAACATCAAAATAATTTTGATCGGGCATCATTATCATGTTTACCGGGTGAAGCCCCTTTTGAATTATGATGGTATCATTATTATTTATTTCCAGGGCGGCCTGGCCGTCAAATGTAAGAATGATATCCGAAGACTTTTCTTCAAACTCGATTTTCATGCATACTGAATCAGGAACTATCAAAGGACGAACGGTCAGTGTAAAAGGACAAATCGGGGTAATTATGATGCCAGGAACTTCGGGATGAACAATCGGGCCTCCTGCGGAAAGTGAATAGGCTGTCGAGCCGGTAGGCGTTGAAATAATAAGACCGTCGGCTCTGTAAGTAGTCAAATAACGATCATCGATATATGTTTTTATATTTGCAAGCCCTGCAAACGCCCCTTTAGTAATGACTATATCATTTAATGCTGTTTCATCTACCAGTTCCCTGCCCTCTCTGATTACTTTGACCTGAAGACGCATTCTGGGATTTATATTAAACCTGTCGGTTAAAATATATTCGGCAGCGGAAAAGAGGTTTTCTTCTGCAATTTCGGCAAGGAAACCGAGTTCGCCGAATTTAACCCCTAAAATCGGAATATTCTGATCCCCTATCCAGCGAACAGCTCTCAAAAAGGTTCCATCCCCGCCTAATACAAAAACACACAACAGATCAGGCGGAGCAAAGGATTTGCTTTTGCCTGAAATTTTGCAACTCGGACGCGGGCTTATTTCCCTGATAACATCCACGCCTCTTGACTGTAGCCACAATTGAAGTTCATCGGCCTTCTTGCCTGCTTCTGCATTCGCTTTTACGAATAGTCCTATTCTTTTCAAAATATCTGGCTCCTTATTATTGATGAACTCGTAAAAAGTTCTCTTTTCCGTCATTTCTCGTTCCCATGCTCCAGCGTGGGAATGCATACCATATGGGTTCCCACGCTGGAGCATGGGAACCAGGCAAAAAGTACGTCATTGCGAGCAAAGCGAAGCAATCTCACGTGTCGTAATTACTTGTATTTATTAGATTGCTTCGTCGCTACGCTCCTCGCAATGACCAGGTGGGTGACTTTTTACGAATTCATCATATTTAGTGCCTATCCGAGAACCCCGGCCACATGATTTGTTGGGTTTCGCTCACTGAAACCATATTCTGGTAACTGATTACGCTCAACCCAACCTACCAAAAACCGGATTTTTCGGACAGGCACTATTTAAGTAATCTTCTATAATTTTATTGCGCAACCTGTCAAATTTATTTCATCATATGTAAAGCCACTGTTGTAAGCATGGCTTGACTACTTTATCGATGTGTGCTTTTTATTAGAATAAAAGAGGCATGAATGGCTTTTAATCACTCAATTAAAACAGGATTCAGCTTTGGACTGACATCAGGGATTATTACTACTCTTGGTTTGATTGTCGGGCTGCACTCAAGCACACATTCAAGCAAAATCGTTATTGGTGGAATATTGACAATAGCAATTGCAGATTCTTTTTCCGACGCTCTTGGCATTCATATTTCCGAAGAATCCGAAAACAAACACACAAATCGAGAGATATGGGAAGCTACTATCTCAACCCTTGTATTTAAATTCCTTTTTGCCATAACTTTCTTAGCGCCCATACTGTTATTCCCTCTGTCACAGGCAATCGTTTTATGTCTTGTCTGGGGATTGAGCCTTCTTTGCGCTTTCAGTTTTTACATTGCGAAAGAGCAACACGCAAAGGCCTGGAAAGTAATTCTTGAACACCTTCTTATTGCTGTTGCGGTTATAATTCTTACACATTATGTTGGGGTGTGGATAGGATCAAAATTTGCTTAAATAGATTGTATTAAACAAACTAAAAAGGAGGTTTATTGTGTCGGAAGATTTTGAAAAGGCTCTCGAGATAGGTCGTCCGCCAAATGTGGCAAAGCTTTTCCCTAATTCAAAGGCATTGATAGTTAGCGGAAAATTTATAGACAGCGCCATGATTGCAAAGGGTAATGCCCTAACAATGGCCGCCAATGGAAGAAACCACTTTATAATACGTGGAGCCCTTCAGGCAGCGCAAAGGGCAAATTCGGTTATCATAATTGAAATCGCCAGATCAGAAGGTGGCGCCGATGCTTATTGCGCTATAAATTACTGGAATATTGCCAGACAGGTAGATGCTATATGCAACGAGCTGGGAATAACGATCCCTGTTGCCATACATGCCGATCATTACGGTATTAAGAAGGAAGAAGATCTTGAAGGGGCAAAAATAGAGATTCCCACACTGTTTGAGGCAGGCATGACATCGATTGCCATAGATGCGTCACATATGCCGGATGATAAAAACCTGCTTGCAAACATTGAGCTGTATCCTTTTGTGCCAAAGTGGGCTGGCCTTGAAACCGAAGTTGGTGAAATCAAAGGTAAAACCGGGCTTTCCACCGTTAATGAGGCCTTGTTTCTCATACAGGGCTTGAATGCACACGATATTTTCCCGGATTGGATTGCTTTAAATAATGGAACAACCCATGGAATTGAGGAAAGCGATCAGGGTATACAGGTTGAATTGACCTCTGAAATTCATGAAGCCCTGTCAAAATATAAGGTTTCAGGCGCCCAGCACGGCACATCCGGGAATAACTCCGACAGGTTAAGAGCCATAGCCGCTAAAACCAGAACCACCAAAGCCAATGTAGCCACAGCGCTTCAGATGATTTCATGGGGCCTTGAGGTTAATGACTATGGAAACGCCATCCTTGATAGCGACGGCAACTTCATCAAAATTAAAGGTGAAGGTGTAACAGAAGAGATATGGGCGGAAATGGTCACTTATGCCGAGTCAAAGGAAATTAAGGGAGGAAACTACAAAAAACTTAACCTTCCATTTGAAAACAAGCTTTTTGGCCAACCAAAAGAGATCAGGGAAAGGATGGCCAACAGGGTTGAAGAATTTGTCTATAACATGCTTGTAAATATATTTAATGCAAAAGATTCTGCATTGTTTGCCATTGAAGCAATACTAACAACAGATTCATATGATCCTGGATTTAAAGCAGACAGGCTTGAAAACCCTGATGAATGGACTCGTGACAAGATAATCAAACGCGCCGCTATGATTTAACCGATAAGGGATAAAGTGGAGTTAGCTTTTAGCAGTTAGCTTTTAGCTAAGAGCTAACTGCTAACTGCTTTAATCAACTAACTATGCAAAAAAAAATATTTTGCCATTTTTGCGGAAATCGGCTTGTTGAAAAGACGATTAATGGTAATACCCGACTTTTCTGTGAGGAGTGCAATCAGCCGATTTACGAAAACCCGATACCTGCCTCATGCCTTGTTGTAATTGATAAGAATGAAAGGGTGCTTCTCGTTAAACGGAGCGTAGAGCCCAAAAAAGGGTTTTGGTGTCTTCCTGGCGGATTCATGGAGCTTGGAGAAACTCCTGAACTTTCTGCTTTAAGAGAACTCAAAGAGGAAACCGGCCTTTCCGGTCAGATAGAGATGCTTCTCGGCATCACCTCAAACAACAGCCCGCAATATGACACCGTGTTTATGGTCGGCTATCTTGTAAAAAGCTATTCCGGCCTCCTTAAAGCCGGAGACGATGCGTCTGAAGCAGCATATTTCCATCCTGATAATTCGCCGGAGATCGCATTTGAAAGCCATAAAAAATTTATCAGGATATATTATGCGGCCTATGCTTGAAAGGTGTTAGGTGTTAAGTGTTAGGAATCTGAATATCGAATATCGAACAAGAAATGTCGAATGACGAAGTATTTACTTCGAAATTCTGCGGTTCCTTGTTCTGCGGTTCTGCGGTTTTTTTCCAGCTTTCAGCCTTCAGCCTAACAGCCTTCAGCCTAACAGCCTTCAGCCTAAATCCTTCCTGAAAACAGGGTATCAAGGTAAAATTTTGCAATAGGATCTAAGTGCTTAAAACTGTGCTCGTTTTTTTCATTTTTCATTGCGATTTCATTTCTGATGCCGGATGCCATGGTTTTGCCTAACTCAACTCCAAACTGGTCAAACGGATTAATGCCCCAGACAAATGCCTCAAAAATTGTTTTAGCCTCATAAAAGGCTAAGACACGGCCCATGCTTTCCGGCGACAGATCGTTTAAGAGAATTGTTGAAGAGGGTCTGTTGCCTGAAAAATATTTTGCCCTGTCCTTATCTTTCTTGCCGACCGCAAGGGCCGTGGGCTGAGCAATGAAATTCGCCCAGAGTTCCTGATGATTTGTAACCCCTTTTGATTTGCAATGATACTGTTCATATTGCGGCCTGATTGCTCCGATAAAATCGATCGGAAACGGCCGACCCTGGTGCGCAAGCTGAAAAAATGAATGCTGCGCATTTGTGCCAGGCTCTCCAAAAAGGATAACCCCTGTGGGTTCATCAAGAATATCTCCATTTTCGGTTATGGATTTTCCGTTGCTTTCCATATAAAGCTGCTGAATATGAGGAGCCAGCTTGTGCAATGGAGATGCGTATGGGATAATAGCCTGGTGCTGGTATCCCATGAAGTTGTTGTTCCATATACTTAGCATAGCAGCAACAAGGGGGAGATTCTCATGCAAAGGGGCTGACTTCGCGTGATTATCCATCTCCTCTGCGCCTTTTAAAAACCTTTCAAACCTGTCATATCCCAAAACCAGACTCAGCGGAACCCCTCCGACTGCAGAAGTAACGCTGTATCTTCCCCCTATGAAATCGAACATGTGAAAAGAGCGTAAAATCGAATTGCTGCTCTTATCTCCGGGACTGCCCTTGCTTGTTACTGTTATAAAATGTTTTGCAGGGTCAAGGCCTCTGTCCTTCATGAAGCTTACCGCAAGATTAGCATTTGCCATAGTTTCGGCGGTTGTATAGCTTTTTGAAATAACAACCCATATTGTGGTTTCAGGATCAATGCATGAGGCCACCCTTCCGAAATTGTGTATATCAACATTTGAAAGATAATGAATCTCAATTCCTTTATCCGCATAAGCATACAATGCGTTTGAAACAAATTCGCTGCCAAGGTACGAGCCGCCGATTCCAATGACAACTATATGTTTAAAAGACTTGCCTGTCGATCCTGTTATTTTTTTTTCATGTACCTTTGAGACAAATTCTTTTATATCATCCCTGACCTTTCTTATTTCAGGCATTACATCTATATTATCCACAAAAATTGAATCGCCTGAAAAGCTCCTTGATGCTGTATGAAGGGCCGCCCTGTTTTCTGTAATATTTACCTTTTCTCCACTTGTCATGCAGTTAAAGCGATGCTTTAACTTTCTTGTCTCAGCAAGCTCAAATAAAAGGTCCATACACTTCTCATCGACTCTCTGACGTGAAAAATCATAAAAGATACCGGCGCCATGCAGAGAAAATTTTTCAAGTCTGTTTTTATCTTTTACAAGATTTCTCAAATGCTTTTCAGGACTGTCCATTATTTTTGCATGACCCAAAAGTTTTCGCCATACTGGAATATCATGAAGCTTTTGGAAGGCCATCAATCCTCCTTATTAAACCGTAACCGTTCACGGAACGTTGAAATTAGAAAATAGAAATTAGAAATTTGGCCTTCATGCTTTTGTGCTGTTCCTCCCAATTTCTAATTTCCAATTTCTATTTTAATCTCTTCCCAATTTCTACTTTCCAATTTCAAGTTTCAAGCCGTGAACGGCTACTTAAACCCTTTTTGAGCATGATACTGCGCAAGATAAAACATCGTGTATTTCATCTAATATTTTGCAATTAGCCGAACACTCAGGAAAATTATTCTTTTTGTCGCATTCCTTACACGGGCTCTTTATAAGATATCCGATCTCAAAATCAAACCTGTGATTAAACATATTTTTTTTGGCTAAATATTTGAAGCTCCCTGCAGTCCCGCTACAGCGGGACGAGGAATCTTCGACCGTAAGGAAGTTTGCTTTTTTCATATTCGCTCGCTAACCCCGTCCCGCTGAAGCGGGACTGCGGGGAATTCGTTCGCTTTTGCAGTTCAAAATGTCCTGCACGATTTTGGTTTGTGCCGCTTCTCACGCATATAATCCTACCATAATAATTTTAACTCGATGTTTCAAGTAAAATGCAGAATCAGGTTAAACTGAAAATCTTTACCACAGAGATCACAGAACACACTGAGATTGATTTTTTTAAAAAAATATTTTTCTCTGTGGTCTCGCGCTCTGTGGTAAAAGAGTTTTACAAGTGCAGATGGTTTGTTGCATAATATATAAAATATGGCCCTAATCGAGTGGTGAAAAGGAAATACTCTAATTCATGAAACCTGCAAACAGCCTTCCAGAGTCGCTGGAAAACGATTTTAATATTAAATGGAACTCGCTGTGCATTTCAGCCCGGTGTGCAAAAAACATTTCGCGGGATAATCCTGAAATTTTTGCCGCGTTTAAACGGGTCTTTGCCTTTAGCGATTTTGTTGCAAGAAGCTGCATCCATCATCCTGAGATGTTCGCCAATCTTATTGAAAACAACGATCTTCAAAGGGATTATAAAGCAAACAAATACAACGATAAGCTTAAAACCGCTCTTTTATCATTAGAGGGAGATGCAGAATCCACCAACATCCAATCCCCTGTACCCAGCCTCCAGCATATCCTTAGACAATTCAGGCTTTATGAAATGGTACGCATTGCCTGGCGCGACCTCGCGGGATGGGCGGATCTTGAAGAAACAATGGCGGATCTTTCGGCCCTTGCCGATGCATGCGTAAACCATGCGCTTTCACATCTGTATAAATGGCAATGTTTGAAATATGGCATCCCCACCGGCCCTGACGGCTCTCAACAACACCTTGTGGTTATAGGGATGGGCAAGCTTGGAGCCTGTGAACTCAACTTTTCCTCAGACATTGATTTAATCTTTGCCTATCCCGAGCCCGGAAAAACAAAAGGTAAAACAACATCAATAAGTAATGAGGAATTTTTTGTGCGCCTTTGCAGACATTTTTTAAATGTTATCGGCTCAACCACATCAGAAGGTTTTGTTTTCCGGGTAGATACACGCCTTAGACCTTATGGGGAAAACGGCCCTCTAATTATGAGCTTCGATAACATGGAGGATTACTATCAGAGGCAGGGAAGAGAATGGGAGCGTTATGCATGGATCAAGGCAAGAATTGTGGCTGATGAAAAAAGAGCCGGCAATAGTCTTCTTGAAAGGCTTCAGCCCTTTGTTTACCGCAGATACCTGGATTTTGGAGTCTTTGAATCTTTAAGAGAAATGAAAAATAAAATTTCACTTGAAGTTAAGAATAAAGGGATGAAAAGCAATATTAAGCTTGGTCCAGGAGGAATACGAGAAATAGAATTCTTCGGCCAGATATTTCAACTTATACGCGGCGGCGTGACCCCTGTTCTTCGGGAACGCCGTATTCATAAAGTATTAACAGCTTTAGCCCAAAATCATTACATAGAGCAAGATACTTGCAATGAACTTACAAAAGCATACGAGTTTTTACGCAAAACCGAACATCGTCTCCAGGAATTTTCGGACCAGCAGACCCATCGGCTTCCAATGGATTATGCTGGAAGGCAGCGCCTTGCCGTATCAATGGGTTTTGTTGACTGGGAATCTTTTGCTTTGCATCTTAGCAGGCACATGGAAAGGGTTCATTATCATTTCAATGCATTGTTAGCTGAAAAAGAGCCGGATAGCCGGATAGAACATGATAAACAAGAGGCAAAAATCGAAATCGAATTAAAGGGCATATGGCAAAATCTGATAGACAATGAAAAAAGCATAAATTTGCTTTCTCATGCCGGGTTTGACAGGCCTGAAAAAGTGTTGCGCCTGCTGGATAATCTTCGCAACGATCCTCACACGCGCCTACTCAGCATCAAAGGACGAAAACGGCTTGACAGGCTGATTCCGATTGTGTTGCGAGAAATTGGCAAATCCGGATTAGCTTATTCTGTTCTGAATCGTATAATCGATTTGATTAAAACCATTGAAACTCGAACCTGTTACATTGCCCTTCTCCTGGAAAACCCGACAGCGCTTGCCCATCTAATCAAACTTGCCAATGCCAGTCCATGGGTTATCTCATTTCTATCCCGTCATCCCGTGCTTCTTGATGAACTGCTTGACCCGCGCAGCTTGTATGTCCCGCCTGAAAGGGATGAACTTGAAAAGGAGGTGCAAAAAAAGCTTGAGTCGATTCCCCGTGATGATCTTGAAAACCAGATACAGGAATTATGCATATTCAAACAGGTTAACTTATTGCGAGTGGCTGCGGCAGATGTTACCGGCGCGCTGAAGCTGATGAGAACCAGCGATCATCTTACCGAAATTGCCGAAACAATCGTAAATAAAGTTGTTGGATTAGCGTGGAATCACATGATCGAAAAACACGGCACACCGACCTGCGTTATAGGCGGACATACAATTGACAAGGGCTTTGCTGTAATCGCCTATGGAAAACTTGGAGGAATTGAGCTTGGGTATGGCGCTGATCTTGACCTGGTTTTTCTTCATGCAGGCGCAAGGAGACAAACAAAAGGTGGCATGCGGTCTATTGACAATTCACAATTTTTTGCGCGCCTTGGACAGAAAATAGTCCATATCTTAACAACACATACAACCGCCGGCATGCTTTATAAAATCGACATGAGACTGCGTCCCAGTGGAAGCGCCGGTCCTCTGGTCAGCCACATTGAATCGTTCGGCAATTATCAGATAAAAGATGCCTGGACATGGGAACACCAGGCGCTTGTCAGGGCAAGGCCGATAAGCGGCAATATTAAGTTGACAAAATACTTTGAGCAAATAAGGAAAAAGGCCCTTGCGCGTCCCAGGATTAAACCCTTGCTTCAAGAAGAGGTGCGCACAATGCGCGAACGCATGCGCAAGGAACTCTTAAGCCCTGAACCCGAAATGTTTGATCTAATGCAGGATAAAGGTGGAATTGTTGATATTGAATTTCTGGTTCAATATCTGGTGCTTTTAAAATCTTACGAACATGCCGAACTTTTAAAATGGACTGACAATGTGCGTATTCTTGAAACACTGACACAAACAGGTGTGATCGATAAAGATATTGCAATTCTTCTCAAAGAGGCTTTTCTCACCTATAGATCCGCACTGCACAGGCTCAGGCTCCAGGAAAAACCTACCAGGGTGCCTGAAAACGAATTTTTTGGTTTGCGTGAAAAGGTAAAAAAAATCTGGAAGCTCTTTCTTGAAGAATAAAGATTTTAATACCTCGAATCAGCATACTCGACCCATCCGCCTGCGTCCACAAGCGCTCGCTGGAAATCGGAAATATTAAAAGATATCTCCTCTGTTAGTCCACCGGCTTTAATAATAAATATATTTTTTTGAAGATCGGTTTCAAGAAAAGTGTCTTTGCCTGAAAATTGTTTAAAAATACGGTCTATGGCACCGGCAGGCAGCGCCACAGCCATCATTCCGCAGTTAAACATGTTCTGCCTGAAAATTCTTGCAAAGCTTTCCGCTATAATTAGGTTTATACCGTTTGTTTCAAGCGCCCAGGGCGCATGCTCTCTGGAAGATCCGCATCCAAAATTCTCCCTTGTTATAATGACGCTTTTCCCCTCTATATCCTGGTTTGGAGAAAATCCATCGAGTCGTAAATCCTCGAGAAGATAAGGTTTGAGAGCCTCTTTTGAAATTTCCGAAAGGTATTTTGCGGGAATTATTTCATCGGTATTTATGTCCGATCTGTCAAGAAAGAGTACCTTGCCGCTGAAATTTTTCATAATTTACTCCTTGAGACTTTTTTGAACAGTTGTTATGTTCACCGCCCGCTTCGCTCAAGACGCAGAGAACGCAAAGAAGTTTATTTTTTAAAATTGTCGTGAGAGGCGACAATTTAAAAACTAAGTTGTTTAACTAAATAGTGTCTAAACGAAAAAAGCAAGATTATGTTGGGTTTAGCGCAGGCTTCACTTCGTGTCGCTTCGCTCAACCCAACCTACAATCTTAACCAACTAATTTAAAGGGCGAATATCGAATATCGAACAAGAAATGTCGAATGACGAAGTATTTACTTCGAAATTCTGCGGTTCCTTGTTCTGCGGTTCTGCGGTTTTTTTTCCTGCCTACCAGCCTTCAGCCTTCAGCCTAATAACCTAACCCTCAATTCCTCAATCCCTCAATCCTATATAAAGCCTTGAATTAGTAATATATCCTGCTATAGCGCTTGCCGCCGCTGTTGCAGGGCTCATCAGATGAACCATCCCGCCCTTGCCCATGCGGCCGTTGAAATTCCGGTTTGTTGTCGAAGCGCACACTTCGCCTTGGGCGAGTACCCCGTTGCTCATGCCAAGACATGCCCCGCATGTCGGATTGGTGACACAAAATCCTGCGTCCATGAATATCTTTAATATCCCCTCTTCCATTGCCTGGCTGAAAACCTTTGGCGTGGCCGGTGATAGAATGCCGCGGACTGAATCGCTGATTTTTTCCCCCTTTAATATCTGTGCGGCAACACGAAGATCTTCAATTCTTCCATTTGTGCACGATCCAATATAAACCTGGTCTATCTTTATTCCTTGCATCTCCTTTACAGGTTTTACCTGGTCGGGTTTGTATCCGAATGTAACCAGCGGTTCCAGACGGCTTATATCATGATCAATTATACTTTCATATATGGCGTCCGGATCCGGATAAAGTTTTTGATATGCGCGAGCCGCCGCCTCTTTTGTTGTGTGTTCATCTTTGATAAACTCCCATAGATACTCCACAGTCGTCATGTCCGGAAGACAGATACCGCTGGTTGCGCCGGCTTCAACCGCCATGTTGCAGCATGTCATCCTGGCTTCCATGCTCATGGCATCCACTACAGGCCCGGCAAATTCTACAATCTTGTCTGTTGCGCCGTTTACACCTAACCGGCCGATAATGGAAAGAATAACATCCTTTGCATAAACTCCTTCAGGCATTTGACCGCTTATGTTAATTTTGATCGTCGAAGGATACTGAAATGCGCACACCCCTTTCAGGATGCCTACCTCAAGGTCAGTTGTTCCAACACCGGCTGCAAATGCGCCGAATGCGCCATGGGTGCATGTATGGGAATCTCCCATAATCACAGTATAGCCCGGATGCACAAATCCCTTTTCCGGAAAAATTGCATGACAGACCCCGTTTCTGCCAATATCAAAAAAATCTTTAATATTGTGGCGCAGCGCCCACTCTCGCAGAATTTTACCCTGCATGGCTGTTTTAGAATCCTTTGCCGGAGTCACGTGGTCGATTACGGCCTTGATCTTATCAGGATCAAATACCCTGTCCTTGCCCCTGGCGACAAGATCATTAATTGCAACCGGCGTTGTAATCTCATGACAGAATACAGCATCCAGCCTTATTACATGGATATCTCCCGACGGGTTGTCAACCAGGTGGGAATCAAAAATCTTTTCAGAAATAGTTTTGCCCATGCGAACCTCCGGTATCTAATTTAGGGATTTAGGAATTGAGGAATTGAGGAATTGAGGAATTTCTGATTTACTGCTATTCCTTAGAATCGTAATCCCGCAAATACTTTCTAAGTCCCTTGATTTGCTTACGACATTCTGAAGCAATCTCATAAGCCTTTTCAAACTGATTTTGGTTAATATATTTACAGTCTAATGCCCTATATAATTGGGATTGCACTTCACTGCACGATCTTTGAGAATACCCCAAGAACCGGATAAATTCACGAGTTGAACCATCGTCAAAGCCTTCCGCTATATTGTCCATTACCGAACCGGCAGCGCTCCAAATTTGATTCCTCAAGCTAAAATCCTTTGAAAATTTCCCTTGATTGATTAAATCAAAAATGACCTTGCATAGCTCCCTCGACTTTTTCCAGCATGGTAATTCCTCAAACCTCTTATAATTCATAATCCCTCAATCCCTAAATTCCTAAATTCCCCAATCCCTCAATCCCTCAATCCCCACCTGTCTTCAAAACCGCCAGGAATGCTGACTGGGGAATCATTACCTTGCCTACCATCTTCATCCTTTTTTTTCCTTTTTTCTGCTTTTCAAGGAGTTTACGTTTCCTGGTGATATCTCCGCCATAACATTTTGCCGTAACATCTTTTCTAAAAGCAGAAACAGTCTTACGAGCTATTATTTTTCCTCCAATTGCCCCCTGGATGGCAATCTTAAACATCTGCCTGGGAATTTCATCGCGCAGCCTTTCACAGGCATGCCTTGCCCGTTCAACAGCCCTGTCCCTGTGGACAAGCTGAGAAAGAGCATCCACACGCTCTCCGTTTATCAGGATATCCACCTTTACAAGATCTGTATCTCTGTAGTCAATTAAATCATAGTCAAATGATCCATAACCCTGGGTAACAGACTTGAGCCTGTCGTAAAAATCATAGATCACCTCTGCAAGCGGAAGTTCAAATATCATCTCCAGGCGATTACTTGTAAGATATTGATAGGTTGTGTTAATTCCCCGTCTGTCAAGGCATAGTTTCATTACCGTTCCCATATAACGGTCAGGAATTATTATTGATGCGCGAATAAAAGGCTCCTGTGTCTGCTCAATACCGGCGGGATCAGGATATAAAGCAGGATTGTCAATTATTATTGTTGAGCTGTCCTGCATAATAAGCCTGTATCGCACGGATGGCGCCGTTAGTATCAGAGAAAGATTATATTCACGCTCAAGCCGTTCCTGCACCACCTCAAGATGAAGGAGCCCCAAAAAACCGCAGCGAAAGCCAAAGCCAAGGGCAGCGGAACTATCCTTTTCATAAACAAGGGAAGAATCATTTAGTTTGAGCTTCTCTAATCCAGCGGTCAATTCTTCATATTCATCAGAAGACACAGGATAGATGGAAGAAAAAACAACCGGTTTTGCCTCCTTGAATCCGGGCATAGGTGTTTTGCAGGGCCGATCCCTTAATGTAATTGTATCGCCGCATTTCGTATCGCTTACGGTTTTTATTCCCGCAATAAAATATCCGACCTGGCCTGCGGAAATCTCCTTGCAGGGAACCCGTTTTAACTGAAATATCCCGACCTCCTCAACCTTGTAAACCGCATTGTTGGACATAAAGGAAATAATATCACCCGTTGCCATCCTTCCCTGAAACACACGAAGGTGAACTATCGTGCCCAGGAACGGATCATAATGGGAATCAAAAATCAAAGCTTTAAGCGGCGCTTCTGAGTCTCCGGACGGCGGCGGCAGTCTTGTTACAATTCCCTCAAGAACATCTTCGATCCCGATACCCTCTTTTGCTGAAGCAAGGATCGCCGTTGAAGGATCAAGCCCGAGATCCTTGTCTATCTGCTTTTTAACCTTATCAATATCAGCGGACGGCAAATCTATCTTGTTTATCACGGGAATAATCTCAAGATCGTGCTCCATGGCAAGATAAAGGTTGGCCAGGGTCTGCGCTTCAACGCCCTGGCTGGCATCTATCAAAAGAAGAACCCCTTCGCATGAAGCAAGAGCTCGTGAAACCTCATAAGTAAAATCCACATGGCCGGGTGTATCTATAAGGCTCAACATATATGTATTGCCATCTCTTGCAGTATATGGAAGGCAAACAGTCTGGCTCTTTATTGTAATGCCCCGCTCCCGCTCTATGTCCATGGTATCAAGTATCTGGTCCTTAAAATTCCGATCTGTTACAATATTGGTAAATTGTATAAGGCGATCCGACAGAGTCGATTTACCGTGATCGATATGAGCTATGATGCTAAAGTTTCTTATGTTTATCATTTCATATATCTAAGTAGTGTCTGAACGAAAAGTCACTTATACAGTTTCGTTGGGTTTCGCTTCATTATTTTATAAATTGTAAATTCTTGATCTTGTAGGTTGGGTTGAGTGCAGCGAAACCCAACATTTTAAAATCGCTCAACCCAACCTACGAAACTAAATCCCCGTTCAGGGTTCAGGGTTCACAGTTCAGGGTTCAATCTTAGAATAATTTGAGGGGCAAAGCGACATCATTATTCGACGTTCGATGTTCAACGTTCATCTTTTAATCCGACCTCTGACCTCCCACCTCCGACCTCTGTCCTCTGACCTCCGACCTCTGTCCTCTGTCCTCCGACCTCTGTCCTCTGACCTCTGTGCTCTGTCCTCTTTCCTCTTTTCTCTATCCTCTATCCTATTTACTTGGCGCCTGCGTGAGAATCTGAAAACTTACATGTTGTTTTAATATGTTATGAGAAAAAATGACTTAGCCGTGTGCTAATGCTTTAAAAAGTTGACAGAATTTGTTTTATTTTTTTATAATAAAAAATTAATTGAAAAAGTCTGATTGAAAAAGATAATATTTTTAGCAGATTATTTTTGATAATGTCAACAAGGTCTCTAATCGAGACCTTTGAATTTTACCATAAATAGCCTAATATGTAAGAATGACAGAAAGGGCGCATTTTTTTAAAGGTTTCTAATCGAAAATGAACCGGAAGATATTAATAGTCGACGACAACGCAGATATTAGAGAAGCTATGCATGAATTCATAGAATTGGCGGGATTCAGTGTTTTCGCTGCTTCCAGCGGCGAGGAGGCCCTCGAATTATTAAAAACAAACAATGTTGCTGTTGCAATAACCGATATAATGATGCCTGGAATAGACGGTCTTGAGCTTACAGGCTTAATAAAGAAAAACTATGATACAGATGTCATCATAATAACCGGTTATAGCGATAAATACTCTTATGAACAGGCAATCAGCAAAGGCGCAAGCGATATTATCTTTAAACCAATACATTATAAGGAACTGCTGCTAAGGTTAAAAAGAGTATTTAAAGAAAGACAGCTCAGAAAAGAACGCTCAACAATGCTGAAGAATCTTAAAGAGCTTGCAATAACCGACGAACTAACACAGCTTTATAATTCGAGGCATTTTTTCAAACAATTAGACCTGGAGGTTTACAGATCCAAGCGTTACGAGCATCCACTTTCACTTCTGTTTTTAGATGTTGATCATTTTAAAAAATACAATGATGCTTACGGGCACGTTCAAGGTAACAAGGTTCTGATCAGACTCGGCCAGATAATCAAGTCGTGTCTTAGAACAATGGATTCCGCTTATAGATATGGCGGAGAAGAATTTACCGTTATCCTTCCGGAAACAGAAGGCAAAGAGGCGCTTATTGTCGCGCCAAGAATAAGAGCTTCAATGGAGGCTGAAAAATTTACACCCGGATCCGGCAAAATAGTTAACGTAACTATAAGTATAGGTGTCACAGAATATTGTCCTGATGAAAGAGTTTCAAACTTTGTTGAAAGAGCAGACAAGGCGATGTATATTGCCAAACAACAAGGCAGAAACAAAGTCGCCTCTTTGTTCAGCTGATCCTAACAGCCTTCAGCCTAATAAGCTAATCCCTCTTCAATACGCATACTCAAATCCACGCTTCTTGCCGAATGGGTAAGGGCTCCAACAGAGATAATATCCACGCCAACATCTGCCAGTCGATTAAGGCTTTCTATCGTTATCCGACCGGAAACTTCGACTAAAGCCCTTCCGTCAATATGCTTAATTGATTGCTTTATCCGGCCTATGTCCATGTTGTCTAACATGATAACATCAGCTCCGGCTTCTACAGCCTCCTTTACTTCATTTAGACTGGAAACCTCGACTTCTATTTTAATAAGATGAGAGATATTATTTCGGATGTGCTTAACAGCCTTTGTTATACCGCCGCAAGCGGCTATGTGATTATCCTTAATCAAAACACCGTCATAAAGCCCCATTCTGTGATTATAGGCTCCACCGACACGAACGGCATATTTTTCTAAAACTCGCAATCCCGGCGTTGTTTTACGTGTATCGACAAGGTGAACCTCTTTATTTGCAAGCCTGTCCACATATGAACGTACATGTGTGGCAATTCCCGAAAGGTGCTGCAAAAAATTTAAAGCAGTTCGTTCACCCATCAGAAGACTTCGAAGCTTTCCTTCAACTTTCAGAACAATTCCGTTATTTAGAACAGTATCGCCATCTTTGCACTCGGGTCTGAAAATAATTTTCGGATCAAGATGTTCAAAAACCCGGCGAGCAATGTCAAGTCCTGCAATTACGGCCTTTTCCCTGGCAATAATCACACCATGTCCTCCTGCATCATGGGCGACAAGATTATCTGTAGTAATATCCCCTGACCCGATATCCTCTTTCAGAGCTGCTTCAATCAAACTTTGTATTGAATACATGCAGACCTCGCTTCGCTTAATTGCGAATTCAGGAATTTAGGAATTTAGGAATTAAAGGTATTCTGTTGATTTTAATTCCTTAATCCCTCAATCCCTTAATCCCTCAATTCCTTAATCCCTCAATTCCTTAATCCCTTAATTCCTTAATCCCTCAATCCCTTAATCCCTCAATCCCTCAATCCCTTAATCTCTCAATCCCTTAATCTCTCAATTCCTCAATCTTATCCATATTTACCTCTAATTTCCGTTGCTTTTCAAGAAGGATTCTCTGCTTTTCTTTAACCTTTTCAATCACATCTCCAGGCGCTTTGTTAAGAAAATCTTCATTGCTTAATTTCCTGGATACAGCCATCAGCTCATTTGTCAGTTTGCCGCTCTCTTTCTTAAGCCGATTGATTTCTTTGGCAAAATCTATTATACCTTCAAGTAAAACATAAATAGTGGCTGTTTCGACGACCCCTGTAGCTGCCGCCTTGGGCCTTTCACCCGGCAGCTCGATTGAAAGGGTTTTTAACCCGGCAAGATTTATTATAATGTCTCTATGATGATTAAGCGTTTCCTGTGTTTTTCCATCCAGCGATTGAACTGAAACATCAAGCAGTGATGACGGGGTAATATTCATCTCACCCCTGATATTTCTGATTCCTGTTATTATTCCGGTTATAAGCTCCATTTTTGATTCAGCGTCATTATCACGGCGATAATTCTCGGCATCCGGTCTATCTAAAGGAAATGAGGCTTTCATTATAGAACCCTGCGATCCCGGAAGTTTATGCCAGATCTCCTCGGTTACAAAGGGTATAAACGGATGAAGCAATATAAGTGTGTCTCGCAAAACAAAGTAGAGCACATTCATCGTTGTTTGACGTCTGTCCTCCCCTTGTTTCCCATATAAGGAGGGCTTTATTGCCTCCAGATACCAGTCACAAAACTCATGCCATGCAAAACTGTAAAGAGCGCCGGCCGCAGCATTAAACCTGTAGCTGTCAATAGCTTCGGATACATTTACTGTAACACAATTGAGCCTGGATAAAATCCATTTGTCAGGAAGAGAAAGGGGGAAGGCTAAAGGCTGAAGGCTGAAAGGTTTTGAGTTTTCTTCGGTTATATGCATAAACGCGAACCGTGCGGCATTCCAGAGCTTATTTATAAAATGCCGGTATCCTTCAACCCTGTCTTCGGACATCTTAATATCCCGTCCCTGTGCCGCAAAGGCCGCCAAAGTAAAGCGGAATGCATCGGTTCCATATTTATCGATCACGCTTATCGGGTCGATAACATTACCCTTTGACTTGCTCATCTTCTTGCCTTCAACGTCACGCACCAGGGCATGCACATACACATCTTTGAACGGCACCTCCCCCATGAAATGGATACCCATCATCATCATTCTGGCAATCCAGAAAAAAAGTATATCAAAGCCGGTAACAAGAGCCGATGTCGGATAAAACTTTTTCAACAAAGCTGTTTTCTCCGGCCATCCCATTGTGGAAAACGGCCACAGCGCGGAACTAAACCAGGTGTCCAGCACATCTGTTTCCTGAACAAGTCTCGTACCGCCGCAGGCCGGACAAGATTCAGGGGTATCCATAGCAACAACAAGCTCCCTGCAATCTTCGCATGTCCATGCGGGAATCTGATGCCCCCACCATATCTGCCGTGATATACACCAGTCCCTGATATTATTCATCCATTCGAAATAGGTTTTTGTCCATATTTCAGGGATGATTTTTGTATCCCCTTTTTCAACCGCTTCTATTGCTTTTTCCGCAAGCGGCCCGGTCCTTACAAACCACTGTAACGACAGATTAGGCTCAACAACCGTCTTGCATCTGTAACAATGGCCCACACTGTGATTATAGGGCTCAATTTTTTTCAGCAACCCTGTCTTTTTAAGCTCTTTTATTACGGCAGCTCTACATTTGAACCTGTCAAGCCCTTCAAATTTACCGGCCTCAGACGTCATTAAGCCGTCATCCCCAATAACTTTAACAATCGGAAGGTTGTGGCGTTTCCCTATTTCAAAGTCGTTTGCATCATGAGCCGGAGTAACCTTGAGACCGCCGGTGCCAAATGTCATGTCAACATATTTGTCCCTGATTATGGGTATCGGCTTGTTCACAAGTGGAAGAATCACCCTGTCAGACTCAATACCCTGATATCGCTCATCATCAGGATTAACGGCCAGCGCTGTATCGCCCAACATAGTTTCCGGCCTGGTAGTCGCAATAACTATTCCGCCAGGACCTTTTTCAAAAGGATAAAGGATATAATAAAGATGGCCGTTGTGATCATCATGTTCCACTTCAAGTTCGGCAAGCGCCGTACGGCAACGCGGGCACCAGTTGGTAATATAATTTCCTCTGTAGATAAGGCCTTCATTGTAAAGCTGCACAAAAACCTTGCGTACCGCCAGCGACAATCCTTTGTCCATTGTAAAGCGTTCACGCTTCCAGTCACATGAAGCGCCAAGACGCTTTAGCTGGTTTATAATTGCGCTGCCATACTCGCTGCGCCATTCCCATACCGCCTCAACGAATTTCTCTCTGCCGAGCTTGTGGCGATTAAGCCCCTCGCTTGCAAGCTTTTTTTCAACAACATTCTGGGTTGCAATTCCTGCATGGTCGGTTCCAGGCATCCAGAGAACATTATCACCCCGCATTCTCCTGAAACGGCAAAGAATATCCTGCAACGTAATATTCAGAGCGTGCCCCATGTGAAGAACCCCTGTAATATTAGGCGGGGGAATTACAATTGAATAGCTTTTTTGCCCGCCTTCCTCGCTGGCAGCAAAGAGTTGCTCTTTTTCCCAAAAATCGTACCAGCATTTTTCCACGTTATGTGGCTTATACCCCTTGTCAAGCAGATTAGAACTCATCTCGCAGTCTTTCCTTTATACTTTTTATTTCCTTTGAAACCGCGGCTTCAACCATCTCGGCAAGCATCTTCTCGATCTTTTCAGAAAACATTTTTTTAACAACTCGCTCTAAAGTCTCCTCAAGATGCTCGGGAGACAATGAAACCTCTTCATGTATATCTTCTAAGGCATCAATCTCCGGCTCTAAATCCATGCCCAGCGAATCCGCAAAGCTATCAGCCATATCCTGATCACCGCTTATTTCCTTCTCAAGAACATCATCAATGCCGATACTGCTTGCCAGGTCGTCATCTATTGAAGCCTCTGTGACTTCATCCGTAAGCTCTATAAGCTCTTCCTCTTCCAACGGCTGTGTCTTCTCAACACCCTGATCAGGACTATTTTCATTATTCATCTATCCCCCTCATAATAAAAAATTATGGGTTGATGCGAAGGGTTCGACCCCCTGACCCATTGAATCCCTGTCTGCGTGCGACGCACAGGCAGGCTTGAATCCTTAATTCATTGAGAAGTTACAAAATTATTATATAACATGTCAAGATATTTGCTTTTCTTTAAAAAAAACATTTACATAAAGCCAGAGGTGTTAATTCACCGCAGAGCCGCAGAGAACGCAGAGGTTAACTTATTTTTGTTTTCCGGTGAGAGGCCGGAAAACAAAAGTCCACAGGCCAATGGACATTTCTATTAGATTTATACAATTTCAAACCATATGATCATATAAACATGCGCAGCATCAGAGTCTTATCCTTTCTGTCCCCTGGAAAAAAATTTCACCGGAAGGCGGGTTTACATCACAAGAAATTAAAAAAGCAAAAGCCTGCGGATTTATTACCGCCACCCTTGGCCCACGTGTTTTAAGAACCGAAACAGCTGCAATTGCCGCATCTGTTTTAATACAGTATCTCTTTGGAGATATCGGAATAAAAAATTCTTGACAAAAATCTTAGCTTCTAATTAGTATTGGTTTTTTTTAAAATTCTGTATCTATTCAGAGGGTATTACCGCCCATTCGCTCCGCTCATTAGAGGCGCAGAGCACGCAGAGGGTTTCATCTAAACCCAAGCCCTTCGGGCAGATCACGCTAACTTTGATCGACTAAAATATTCAGATAATAATACCATCAAATGAAGCGAAGCTTCTGAGGATTTCTGTTTACCGTCCCCTGCCCGCCATCGCGAGCTCAGGCAAGGCAGGCGGGTCTCAACGGTAAACAGAAAAATAAAATTCTCTTTGCGGCTTTGCGGCTTTGCGGTGAATAAATTCTTTGAGTTAGCAATATATCCCCTGAATAATTACAAAATTCTTGGCCTTTAAGCCGAGGTAGCTCAGTCGGTAGAGCAGCGGACTGAAAATCCGCGTGTCGGCAGTTCAATTCTGTCCCTCGGCACTCAAAATTAGCAAGGAAGTTAAAGTCGTTAATCTTAACTTCCTTTTTTTATCACTTCATCAAACCTTAAACAGTTTTGAGACCTTTGAAAAAATCAGACCCTCCAGGCGGGCAGGCAGGCAAGAGTAAACAAAAAAAATATCTCACCGCAGAGAACGCAGAGGGAAAATATTATTTCTTTTCTGCTGAGACCCGCCTGCCTTGCCTGAGCTCGCGACCCGCCTGCCATGCAAGGCACGAGCGGGCAGGGGGCAGAAAAGAAATGATCTCCATCGCTTCGCGATAGTTAAGAATGCAGACACGGAAAACAAAAAGAAACTTCTTTGCGTTCTCTGCGTCTTGAGCGAAGCGGGCGGTGAATATAACAACTGTTCAAAAAAGTCTCTTTGAAAAACCTAAATTGTTACATTAACTCTTAAACAATTTAATCATAAAAAATATGTGCTTAGAAATTCTTATTCTTTTTGGACTTTCTGTTTTTGCCTATTTACTTGGATCCATCCCGTGCGGTCTTATTTTAACCAAAAGATTTGCCTCTATAGACATCAGAGAAAAAGGAAGCGGAAATATAGGGGCTACAAATGTCAGACGGGTTGCCGGGGCAACGCTGGGGACCCTCACCCTTACAGGCGATCTGTTAAAGGGGGCTTTTCCGGTATGTCTTGCTGTATATGCAATGGCAGGAACTGATAAGTTAATGGGTGAAATCTATCTATCCGTTGTCGCCCTTTCCTCTTTTTTAGGGCACCTGTACCCTCTTTATACGAAATTTAAAGGAGGTGGAAAAGGGGTCGCAACCGCGGCTGGTTGCTTTATAATAATTTCGCCAATAGCATGTATTGTCGCTATGTTAATATTTATCGTATTTATATTTCTGTCCAAGCGTGTGTCTGCGGGATCCCTTTCGGGAGCGGCCGTGCTGCCTGTGGCTGTTTGGCTAACAAACCATTCTATTCCCTTAACAGCATGCGCCATTATAACCGCAATATTTATCTTTTTCCGTCACACAGACAATATCAAACGGCTTTTGTCCGGTACAGAACCGGTTATATGAAAGAAAAATTGAACTACTCAGGTGGATAGGCTGAAGGCTGAAGACTGTTAGGAAAAAACGCATTTTGAAGCCATGTGACCCTTTTAGCCTTCAGTTTATACAGCTTTCTCGTTCCCATGCTCCAGCGTGGGAACGCATACCATATGGGTTCCCACGCTGGAGCATGGGAACCAGGCAATCCCTCAATCCCTTCCTGACAGCCTAACAGCCTTCAGCCTAATAAGCTAATCCCTCAATTTCTCAAACTACAGACCACAAAAAGGTAATGATTCCTGCAAGGATAAAGTGGGTCTCGACCAGAAATTCAAGCCTGATGCCGGGCAGCATATAACCTCGTTCATAAGCTGAAAAAACTAAAAACATGGAAATTGGGCATATAGCGAGAATAAAGCCAAGGCTGGAAATAATATGGAATGCGCTTGATAGGAATAAAACAACTATAATAAGAATCAACATGCCTTTTAAAAGGCGCAACGAACCCTTTTCCCCCAACAAAATCGGGATTGTCTCCTTACCCACAATTCTGTCTCCCTGCATGTCAAGAATATCGAAAAATGCGGTTCTTGCAAATACAATAGATGTTGACCATATAAATACCAATGCTGAACCTGCATCTATTTCCCCTGATACAGACAAAAACGGAAACAGGGATGTAACGATTCCCCATGCCAGAGCAATAAGAATGGTCTTTGAACCCGGGATATCCCTTATTCTTCTGTACCTCACACCTGTAAAACAATCGGGTATGAGCCTTAAATTATAAGAAAGCCCCATTATGCTCATTACAAGAAGGAATAAAAACGGCATCAACCCCATGGTATAGGCTGTAATTAGTCCTGCGCCGCCGGCAACCAAAGACAAAATCGCAAGAAATAGTTTGTTTTTACTATAAAAAGATGCTCTGGCCGGATCATTGTAAAGGTCTGCCTTGTTTCCCGTCAGGTTGTTTAATATATGCATTGATTGAACATACAATATCGATATAAAAACATGCGGAAAGAATATCCCAATCCCCTGAAGTTTAGCGCAGGCATAGCATAAACACCCTGCCCCAAGGGATACATAGATATTTGTCAAAAGAAGTAAACGCTGAAGAGAAAAAAGGATTCTGCGCCAGACCTGGTCCTTTTTAAATAGCAACGCCTCAAGAGCCCTGTAAACCCTTTTGATGATCCAGTTGGGTGTGGAAGCCCCGGCTGTTATGCCTATACATTGGGCTGATACCAGGCTCTTCAGGTCAAGTTCCGTTTCTGATTCGATATGATATGCTGATTTACCAGATTGATTTGCAATCTCGGCAAGCCTTTTCGTATTTGCGCTGCTACGGCCCCCAACCACTATTATCGCATCCACAAATTCCGCCATACGGTTAACTTCAGCCTGCCGCTTTGATGTTGAATCACAAATTGTATCAAAAACCTTATAAAGGGGGAACTTAGCGGCCGCCCATTTTTTAACCTCTTCAAAAAGAAGAGTGCTCTGAGTTGTCTGAGCTACGACTATAGCCCTCTCAAATATTGGCAGGGAATCAAGTTCTTTAATGCTATCAACCACATATCCGTTTCCCCTCGCATAACCTAACAGCCCGATAACCTCCGGATGATCCTGGTCTCCGATAATAATCGATGAATAGCCTAATTTTGCATGTTTATTAATTATGTTCTGTACTTTAATAACACGAGGACATGTAGCGTCAACGACATTAAAACCGGCGTTTTCAAGCCTCTCTTTTGTTTGAGGCGGAACTCCATGGGCCCTTATAATGACTGTGCCGTTTCCATGCTCCGGGATATGTTTTAATACAGATATTCCTTTTCCCTTTAAAAGGCTCAGCACATGGGAATTATGGATAAGGGAGCCATAAGTGTAAATAGGTTCTTTATGTTTGCCGGGCGCATTCAGAGCTATTTCAACCGCCCTGCGAACGCCCATACAGAAGCCTGCGGTCTTAGCGATTAATATTTTCATCAAAGTTTACTTATTTTGACTCTGCTTCGCCGCTTTTTTTTTGATAAACGTCTGCTGGGCCCTTTCTTTTTGGTTGTCGGAACCCAGCCCCCTTTATCTTCCACGCCAGATCCATTGGTATTAATGTATACAGCCATTGTTACCTTTTCTTCAAACTCCGGCGAGCTTATAGTGGCAGCGCCCTGAGATTCAGCATGATTTACAATATCCAGATCAGAGCTGACAATTAAAGCCTTTTCTCTTTCCATTGCCGCCATCCTCTTAATCACGGTATCGGCTAACTCTCCATTACGGGAAAATAGTATTTTGACTCCATTTAGTTTTTCTACGCGCCGTGAAAAGGAAGGTGCATTTGTCCCATCAAAAACCACTGTTATTTTGTGTTTTTTTATTTTTCTGTATTTGGCAAGAGTGTCGAGCAGAGCCTCTCTGCCTGACTGTATATCCCTGCGGTCAATAACACTTAGCCTGTCTGACTGTCGAATAAGATTATAACCATCTATAATAATATGAATAGACATATATCAGACCTCGTTAACAGTTCACGGTTCACGGTTCACGGTTCACGGTTCACGCAACAGATGAACTCGTGAAAAGTCAGAAAGTACGTCATTGCGAGCAAAGCGAAGCAATCTCATGGATTATAAGTGCTCGTATTTATTAGATTGCTTCGTCGTTGCACTCCTCGCAATGACTTGAGAAATGACTTTGCCTGGTTCCCATGCTCCAGCGTGGGAACCCATATGGTATGCATTCCCACGCTGGAGCATGGGAACGAGAAAAATTGGACACGGGTCTAATTTAGGAATTGCGAATTCAGGGATTAAGGGATTAAAAATGACAACATCCTTCAATTCCTAAATTCCTAAATTCCTAAATTCGCAATTAAGCGAAGCGAATTCCTAAATTCCTAAATTCCTTAATTGGGCGCTCGCTATCTGTATATTCATATCTGCTTTAAAAGACTGATCAGGCGGTCGAGATCATCGTTTGTGTAAAAATCGATTACAACCTTTCCCTTTTGCCCGTGTTTCTTGATCTGTACTTTAGTGCCCAAACAGCGTGAAAAATCCTCAGCAAGATCCTTAAGGTATATTTCCTCCGAACCTGACTTAGACTTTTTTGGCTTTATCTTTTCCGCTTTTAATCGTTTAATCAGGGTTTCGGTTTCCCTGACCGACAACCCTTTTGAAACAATGGCCCGCCATGCTGCCCTTTGCTGTGCTGATGTTCCGGCGCCAAGCAAAGCTCTTGCATGTCCCATGGTCAAACTATTATCCATTATGCTGGATTTGATTTCTTCAGGCAGCTGCCTTAGCCTCAAACAATTAGTTATAGTCGGCCTGCTTTTCCCTACACGCAACGCAACCTGATCCTGCGTAAAATTGAATTCAACCATGAGATTATGATATGCCTCGGCCTCTTCCATGGCATTTAAGTCCTCACGCTGAATATTCTCAACAATGGAAAGCTCCAGGAGATTTTCATCTGAGGTATCCTTTATAATAACCGGCGCCTTATCAAGCCCGGCCATTTTAGCGGCCCGGAGTCGTCTTTCACCGGCTATAAGCTCATAACCGCTTGCGTCCTTTCTGACCAAAAGAGGCTGAATCATTCCCTGTTCTTTGATTGAGCGGCTCAATTCATCCAGCTCATCTCTGGAAAACTGCCGGCGTGGCTGATACGGGTTTGAACGAATTAGTCCGACATCACATAGAAAATACTCGTTTGAACTATTTTCAATAGGAGCAATATCTGGAAGAAGGGAGTCAAGGCCTCTTCCCAGGGCCAATTTCCTGCGCTTTTTCGGACTCAAACTGGTCTCTTTTTTTATTTTTGTCTTTTGCATTGACCGCTCATTATCTCCTTTGCCAGGTTAAAGTAGTTTTGCGCCCCTGTTGAAACAGCATCATAAAGCAATATAGGCTTCCCAAAACTTGGAGCCTCTCCCAAACGCACGTTTCTGTAAATAATAGTGTTAAATACCAGATTCTTAAAATATTTTTCCGTCTCTTCAGCAACCTGCCGTGACAAATTGGTTCTCTTGTCAAACATGGTTAGAAGTATACCGACAATTTTAAGGTTTGGATTAAGGGTATGCTTGACGCGCCGCACTGTTTCTAAAAGCTGCCCAAGCCCTTCTAATGCATAAAACTCGCACTGAAGTGGAATCAGCATATAGTCGGCAGCCGTCAAAGCGTTAACTGTAAGAAGGCTTAAAGAGGGCGGGCAGTCTATGATGATATATTCAAATGAATCAACAAGCTGGGCAAGAAGATTCTTTAAAGCCATTTCACGGTTGGGCTCAGACATCATTTCAACTTCAAACCCTATAAGCTCTACACGTGAAGGGATAACCTTTAAGGAATCTATTTCGCTATCTACGACAAGGCTCTTTGCGTCGGCTTTGCCGATCAAGCCATGATACAAGGTTTTATCAAGAGAGTCTTTATCCAGCCCGATTCCTGTTGTAGCATTGCCCTGGGGATCACAATCAACGAGAAGGGTCCTCTTTTCCGAAACAGCGAGGGCTGCCGACAGATTGAT
>JAPVVG010000064.1 GCA_028571455.1 Desulfobacteraceae bacterium
AACAAATGCCTGGGAAGGCTGCCTTGTCCAGATTACCTTTGATGTCTTTCCAGCAACATCACTCAACACATCACATTGGGCAAAGTAAGATAGCCCTGTAATATGCAGCGCTTCTTCCACCATCTCCTGCGTTGCAGGATCAGTGGGTGGGAGGCCCTCTATGAGACCTTTCAGGTAATCTACCCTTTTCTTTACTAAATCGAGGGATATCCTCTGTTGATCCAGTGAGACCGAATAATCCGCCCCTGTGGTGACCTGCTTGTCATTGGTATCCCAGTATGTACCTAATGGTCTTAGAAAGTTGGATCTGAATACCTGATAGGTGCCGAGGGTCACTCCATACCCCTCTGCCACAATACTACCCTCCACCTTAAGCTGGGACTTCATGTGAACCAGATAGGCAGGGACATTAAAGATGCCCCCGTAATATTCTATCAGCTCCTCATCATAAGAGGTGGCAGGCACATAGGAGAGGGTCAAGCTCTTTCCGGCAAGCTCCGGCATGGTTGTAGAATAGTCAAGGCCGTACATCTGAAACAGGGCCATGTACCTCCAGTGGTCCGGTATCACTGAAAGTTCATATTGGGGCGCGAAGGTCTTAAAAGGAAATGTCTGAGCAAGATTGTTTAACTGGGGTATCTTTATCTGCTCTATCTCCCTGTAGCCCAGGACATCTCCTACTGTTGGATCAGAAAGATTGGTGTTGGCCCAGCTTAAAAGATTATCAGCATAGGTCTCAATATCTGAGGTGATGTTAGACTCGTTCAGATTGGTGAACCAGGACTCTGGTTCATTTATGGTAGCACCACTGACAGCATTGTTGTAAAAGGTATCGAAATTAAAGCCCATGGCATCAGGGATATCAATCCCTTCATAGTACTTATACTGCTTAAAAGAAGGATTCATCTGAACCCATTCGTATTCCATCCTTGCGCTACTCTTGGGGATATATGCCTCTACCCAGATATGAAAGAAGAGAAGGTGGGTTACTGTGCCATCAGCGCTGGTTACGGTTTCAGAGGGTATGCCATTGCTTGAAAATACCTCTGCAGCCACATTGGCATCCTCCACCCCAACCCAGTTCATTACCTTTACTATAGGCAGCTCTACCGCACCGCATGCGTACCTGGCAGGGATTTCAGAGGCTCGAAAGAGGCCAATTAAGAGAGAGGATTGATCTATATCATTTCCTGCCTTCTCCCAATATGTGCCAACAGAGCCCTTTACAGAACCAAAATAGGGCTGGTAATCAACATTATTTCTAACATAGGCAAATATCGTACCTGGGTCATTCCCAAGCTGGCCGGCAAGATCTTCAATCTCCGGGGTTATTTGAACGTCTATAGTGGAAGTTAGATCTTCTGGAGTAGGAAGAGTAATACCAGTGGTTATGGTTGGGCGGGAGACGAGCCCTTCTTTGGAAATATCCGATCTCCGGTGGGGTAATTTTAGCTTATCTTCTTTGCCCAGGATGTCAATCTTAGGCCCGGGCGATATTGATTTAATCTGCTGCAGGGCATTATCAATCTGCTGGATCGACAATTCTTGGGTAGGGGTGATTTGAATCTCATTGATGGTATCCTGTAGGGTGGCGAGTTTTTGATGGTATTGATCAACAAAGTTACGGTGCCTTTCCAGAATTTCAGAGGAGATTTCTCCGTTTTTCAAAAGATCGTTTAATTTGCTTTCTATTTCTGCCAGTTCCTGTTCAACCTTGGCATCAAGCTTGTTAATTGCCTGAACTTTTTGATCCAGCTCATCTAAATTATGAGAAGGATTTACACCACACGCCAGATCACCTTTGATGGCCTCAACAGCTTCTATGGCCTCTTTGAGCTTCTGCCCTTGCTGGACTACAGGATTTGAAGGAGCAACTCCTGACGAATTAGCTGCCAGGGCAAAGTTTGCCAATCCTAAGGCATTGAAAGAAAAGGCGAAAAGTGTGATTATCAAAAAAATCTTTAATTTTTTCAGTCGACTTATCATAGCCTTTCCCACCTATTTACCATATGGTTTTTAAAAAGGTGGCTTAAGAGGCCAACGGATCACCCGTTAAAGGGCTTGCAAGGACGACTACAGACTCCACTTTTCAAGCACCGCCTCAATACCCCCTCTCACCATCAACAGATAATCGATAAGAACTTGCTTTTTTATTAAATAAGTATAGGGAAAAATGAGTTGTATGTCAATAGAAAAACTGGCGCAACATATTGTGGTTGAACGTTATTGGGGCTTAATGGACGTTATGTTAATTTAGGCGTTTTTCTTGGATATATTTTGTCAGATATCGCTTCATAACGACTATTTTGACATAAATTCCGAAATAGCCAAGACTTTTTCGGAATAGCGTCCGGGAAAATCTATTTTATCCGAATTGATATTTGCAACAGGCGTATCTTTGGCGAAAATACGCCAAAGCCCAAGTCAAGCTGTTTGCCCTGACTTATAAATTGTCGATTAGCGAACTTTTTTCACCTGTTTCCTGAATTACTCAAGCCCTGTAATCTTTAAATCTTTCGGATATTCTACCCTGAACTTCACCTTAAGGTTCTTTTTTTCGCCACTGGCAAGTTTTAAATCCCAGGTAATTATGCCGTCGTCGGAAATCTTTGCCTCGTCTTTTTTGGGAGACTCAATCTCAACCTTTATCTTCTCGTTTCGTGACACGGGAATGTTGTCATTTACAGTAAGGGCTATTTCCCTGTCTTTGCCGTTGAAAATGTCGATTGCAAATTCATAAATCACTCTTGTTTTCCCGGCAAAGGTGCCTGCAGATTCGGTGAATTTTTTGACAAGTTTTTTCTCCACCTTTATCCCTTCGTCAACACCAAGGGAGAGCGTAATATCCTCATCCGGCAACATTATCTTCTTAAGATACGTTGAGCCCACAAGCCTGTTATCGAGAAATATGTTCATCCGGCCTTTCATGAGCGGAAACAGGAATGGGTTCTTAAGGTCAGCCTGGAGGTATGAATATTTTGAAAGCTTTGGCACCGCGCAATAGTTAAATTTAGATTCTTTGCTTACAGATGCTATCATGATTCTGTGGGGCTGATTATCGGAAGGCACGTCAACTTTTCTCGGCAGCAGAAAACTGAATGAGCTGGTCTCAGCCTTTACCTGCGGCTGCTCATAAGGCTTTTCCGACTCGGCCATACTTTTGCTTTCTCTCGACAGCATTATTTCGGCATCTTCAAATCCTTTCGTGCGAGCGGATTTATACATTATCGGCCTTGGCTGATAAATATCAACGAGCCACGAAGAAAGAACCGGCGCCGTGCCATAAACAAACGGCTTTGCTGTGGAGATTTCAATATCAACACCTTTCCAGTCTTCACCTGTTGACTGTTTTATTATTGCAAAACAATCTATGGCAACATTTGCGTCTGAGTCGGCACGAAGGTCATATTGAGGAAACCAGCCGGCACGGGTTACTATGTAGGAAAAGACCATCGTTATGTTTCTGCTGTCATCCTGCGAAAAGGTGGAGAATACAATACTCTTGCTCTCATCCGTAAGAGAGCTTAATTCCCCCAGCTCTCTTTCAACCGCCTTTTTTTCTTCCCACAGTTTCTTTAATTTGCCTTCAGCCTTTGCGATCTTTTCGTAATTTTCCGATAAAGACCGGGTGAAAAACTTGACATGCGTATCAACCTCGGAGGGGGTTATCTTCTGATTTTGCGAGAACGGGATGATCTTTTTTAAATAGTCTGTGGAACTGTCCAAAACTGTTATCTTATTCGTGTTGACATTTATAAGCTCTTCCAGACTCTCAAGCCGCGCTTTCAGCTTTTCGGTCTTTTCCTGACTTAACTTCGCAAGATATGTTTTTTCAACTTTTACATCGGCTATCTTTACACCAGCGCCGCCCTTGATGCTTGTCTGTATTGAGGCATCAACCATGTTGGAAGTGATACCGGAAATTCTGATGACATTCTGCCCCTTTTTTACCGGGAAAACAGCCTGTTTCTTTATCATGGCGCTGTCGGGATATACGATGATATGCTGAATCGACGAGATTGGTTCAATCTCCACAGCAGCAGCCAGACTTTCTCCCGAAAAAACAACAAGCATAAAAATCAAAAACATAATCCGTCTTATCATAACGCCTCCTTGCGCCTACTTTGTGTTTCTTCAAACTTATTTCGCAGACCTTGTTTTAACTTCAGCCTTATTCTCGTAGAATTCAGAGGCATAGCTGCCTTTGCCGGTTGATTTTCCGGTTAGTGTTACTCCTCTTGTTCTTGCACCGATGTCCTTTGCCTTTGTCATAACAAAATAGACTCCTCCCTGAGAGTGAAGGTCTATATCGCCCAGCGGTGATGTGCTTGCATATACAGTTATATTTTCCTCGCCGAATGGAGGGCTTATCTCCAGATCAAATTTGTCATTGCCGGACGGTATTTCATAGATAACCCCGCCCTGAAAATAATTTTCATTTCTGTATGGGTTGGGCAGTATCTGAACCATTTCCCCGGCAGCATCCTTGTATATAACACGGGCATAAAAGGGCTTGTTGCCTTTTATGTAAATCCTCATTTTCTCGCCGCTTTTATATTCCTTTTTATCCGTCCAGAGCCGGACATGGAGCGGGGCAGATGGATCGTCGGCAACATCCTTTGTTTTAGAAACTTTCTCCATTGCCTTTTCATCAGGTATGACCTCGACCTTAATTTTTACCCTGAAGCAATCCCCTGACTTTGCATCCCTGTACCAGCCCTTCTCAAGCTCCTTAATGACCTTCACTGTGGCATTGGCGTATGCAGATACCAGATCTTTTTCAAGCTCAAAGTCCTTGATATGCGTCTCGCTTGTCATGTAGGTCGATGCAAACTCTATTGCGTTTCTCTTTGCAGCTTCCAGCGCAGCCTGTTCTGTCTGTCTCCTTGACCTGTCCTCACCCATGCAGGCATACCCAGCGGCCTCTGTAATGGTAGATTGCGAGGCATAAGCATACGAAGACAATATAAGGAACAAAAACACCAGCGCGACTATTCTTGGCACATTCATCTTTCCTGTTTTTGATTTAATGGCTAACATACAATAGTTTCTCCTTTCCAAGAATTATTCAACCTGCGCGGTTAGCTTTTGGATAAAACTGTTCAACATCCTCTTTACCTCATTGACCTGTTGATTAAATTCTCTAAAATCTCTCATTTTTACCCATTTTCAATGCTAACGGCTAAACGCTAATGGCTAACCGCACAGGTTGAAATTATTGGCTGCTCAAAGCCACTATTTTAACAGATTGATAATAATGCTTTAAAATATCCTGATAACCGAACCCTTTCCTGGCCATCATATTGGCGCCCCATTGACTCATGCCGACTCCATGACCGTAACCTTTGCCGGTAAAAAGAATGCCGTCAGGATTGGAAGTTGTTTTTAGAAGTGTGCTTTTTAACCTGGTTGCTCCAACCTTTATTCTGAAATTATTGCTTTTTAGTTCGGTTGTTCCGTTCTTTGCGATAACCCTTACTCTTAGTAAACGTCCTGATCGAGACTTGCCGGCGGCATTGAGTCCCCTGATCTGTCCTATATTCAGGCCGTATTGGTTCAAACGATTTTGCATATCATTATATGAAACAAAAAACCTCCATTCGCCATTTGGAATATTTGCGCTAAAACTGTCAGGAATCCCTTTAAGATACGGCAAATCTGCGCTCCAGACATTTTTTGAATCTTCGGTATGCCCTCCGCTGCTTGAATGAAAATAGGCGACAATAAGTCTTCCATCATAGGTAATTACCTGGCCACGTGTCTCATCAACCGCCAGGTTAGACTCCTCTTTTTCAGAGTCAAATCCTCCATATACCTGGGATGTCGTGGTTGATTCCACATCATACGGCTTGTCGGCGCTTTTATCCTTAATATAAAGAGCGTATGTTCTGGCAGCCACTGCCTGAGCTTTCAGAGCTTCCTTTGCCCAGTTATGTGGCATTTCTTTTGGCACGACACCATAAAGATACTGTTCAACCGGAATATTATTAATAACAGATATCGATTTTGAATCCGCTAATATAGTAAAATCGCCCCTGAATCTGCGATTATCAATCATAATAGTTTTGCCGCCAGTTTTGACCCTACACATATGGAGATCAAGCTTTTGCCCATTTGCCGCAAGCTGCTCTCCCTGTATTGTGAAGGTTACAGGCACGGGGCCACGATAAATCATTTTCTTTGAAAATGGATTGTATAATGAGATGTTTTGCTCTGCATAAATGGTAATTTTTTCAGCTTTGTTTTTAATCAAAACCCTTATAATTGTATCCTCAATATCCAGCTTATGCAAAGGAGGCGCTGTAATTTCTTCAGGTTCCCGGATTTGTGACATCTGAGTCTTTGCGCTGTCAGCCCATACTTCCGCCGATTGTCTGCGCAAGCCATAAGGATATTTTTCCAGGTACTTTTTGAAAAAGGCATAAGCGTTTTTAAATTTTCCTGTTTCATATAATATCATACCGCTGTTAAAAAGAGCATCAGAGGCTGCAGGGCTGGTCGGATAGGTTTTAATAATTTTGTCAAATTGTTTTAAACCAGCGTCATGCTGATCAAGATAAAGGCTGTAAACGGTTCCCATGAACAATAATGCCTGCGCTCTGTTGTCATGTTTATCCGAATAAATTGAAATCTCCTGATATATGCTTAACGCTTCAAGATACATTCCATTATTAAGCAGTTTGGCGGCTGTCTTAAAACCTCTAACATCATTATATGCGCCAATAGCCGTTTTTTCCATATAAAGAAAAAACAGGCAAAATAAGCAAAGAAAAAAGATTGAAACCGGTTTTTTTAACATGATCATTTTTTTCAACAATTTTAGTCCGCCAGAGCCCTTTGGCGGATCACTTTAGGCACTCATGTCCGCCCGATAGGGCGCTATTTTGCTGAAATCTATTCTTTTAAATTCGGAAACAATTATATAAGAGATAACCAATTGTATCATAATGGTAAATGGTTTAATGAGGATGTTGAAATAATAGAAAATTAAAAAAAAGGCCACATATAGCAATACAAGCTGTAAAAGGACCGGCGCAAGGCGCTGTCGTGTCTCAGAAAACAAAAGAAAAAATATTCTTAAACCATAGCTTTTGTCACGCATTGATTTGAAGGAGTTATAAGGGCCTTTGATAATTGGCAGCTTAAGAAGTGTATTGCCGAACTTGGTAACAAGTGCCACACTGAAAACATAACCGGCCGCCCTTTTTAGGAGCGGTAATTCGTGGCGGGAATAAAAAAGGTATGTATAAAAAAAAGAAGCAAAAAATATTAGAAGATAATAAGAGGTTCCCGCAACTTCATTAATGAAATTATTATGGGCCATATTCAGAAACAGGTTGGCGTGAATCATTATTCCGCTGACGTAGCCGAATAGCGGGACCAGTTTATTGTCGCCAAGGCCTGTAGCGGTTGCGGCAATAAATACAACTTTATCATTAAAAAAACGCCCCGGCACCCGACCAGCCCAGACATCATAAAAGGATATTTCTCTTATTTTGTATGTATTGTCGATATTTACATACGCTCTGCAATATTTATCAACAGGGATTGTTGTCTTGCCTGTTATTATCCTGTTGTTTTTAATTTTTATCTTAGATCGCGGGATATTATTTATGCTTCTAAAGACCTCCAGCGATATTGTCGGATAGAGCCTGTCCTGCACTTTGAAAAGGATCGGCATCTTCCTTAATATCCCATCATTATCCGGATATGCATTTGCGAGGCCCATGCCTTTCAAAGAAGAAAGCACAAAAGGAGCCATTGACTCAAAACCGTTTTCGCTTACAAATTTCATGTCCTGTTTGTTATTGATGTTGTCGGTAAGCGGTTTGAATATTTGCTTTGACCGATCATAAGCAGACCCGAAAACAACCGAAAACACAGGCCCTTTTTTTATAATCTCAGAAAACCGCCTGTCCACATCCGGATCGTCGTGGGGATCGCCGAAAAGGATATCGTAAGCCACCGCGGCTGGTTTGCCTTTAAGTATATTTGCAAGCAGATCTATGTGATATCTTCGATACCTTGAAGGGTTATAAGCGCCAAGTTTATTTAATGTTCTGTCATCGATCCCGACTATAACGACATTGCTCTGAATCTCCTTTTTATCTTCGTTGAACCGCTCACGGATTAACAAAAACTGAGCATAAAGGGTATTGTCTATCTGCGTAAGTATGTTGTAGGCAATGCCCTTAAACAGAATGGAAATAAAGAGAACGGAAAATCCCACAATGGCAAGGGAGAAAATAATGATATATTTTTTGTATGTTATCTGTCGAGGTTTCACTGTTTGTCCGTTAACATGTCACGAGCTATATTCCATCTTACCCATTGATCTGCCATGATATTATCAACATCTAAATCTTTTTTTTCATATTTTCCATTTGAGTCGATTGTAATCTGTTGAAAGGCTTTTACAATTTCTACCCACCGTTCCATGGATACTGGACGGGGCCCGGCTACAGGAATAGGTTTTAATATAGAAGCATCCGGCTTAGGTTTTGCCTCGTCAAATAAAGTGCTCCAGGTTGCCACAACCCCTTTATGGACACTAATTCGCGTTTGGTAATCATCTGTATCAACTCTAAACTTTGTTCCGCGTATAGCGCAAACCGCTTTGTTTGTTCTAACTTTAAAGCTGTCGGTTTTTGAAAGAATCTTGCAGGCATTTAACCATATTTTACCCGAAGACAGAAATAAAGAAACCTCTTTACCGGTTTTCTTTATCATACATTTTTCAAATTGCTGGAAAGAGTTTTCATCCATTCTAACTATAGTGCCGTCTTCAAGGGTAATTTCACAGCGTGATTCCGCCTCTGTCCTGATTTGATCTCCCTGATGGATTTTCATATCAAAATCCGCATTAGCCCAGATGGTTTTGTCATGAGAAACAAACACATCTCCCATCATAAAAGTCACAGTGCCTGCTACTTGACGGCCGGCATCCGCAAATGATGAAAAAGAAGCAAGACACAAACATATAAGCAGACTTATTTTATATAGTTTTTTCATTTTAAGCATGTTACATCCTCGTTTCTGATTCACGAACCGCCCAGGAAAACAGGAGGCTCCTCACATCTGTTCAATTAATTCTTAGCCACAGACACACACGGAAAAACACCGATTTTAATTATCTTGTCTGCACCTGTCTATGTGGGTCTGTGGCTGAATATAGATAAATAGAAATTCCTATACTATCAAGCTAAAAGGCTATGAACATCGAACATCGAACATCCAACATCGAATTTTGAATAAGGAGTTCTGCCAATTTACAAACTGGCAGTTCGTAGTTCGTAGGTTGGGTTGAGGAACGAAACCCAACAAGAGGTTGTTCGTATGCCACTGCTGATTCAAACCCATATCAACGCCGCGCATTCCAGATCATACATATGCACCTACCGGTGAAAACCGGAACATCTGTGATCCTTCGGCGATTTTACCAATCCGTGCTTTGCCGGGTTACAATGAATGTACTCAACAAGCCGGAATGCCCGACATGGTCCTGATCATCACGAACGAGTCGTATTGGGGGTCGTCCCTCAATCCAACCTGCTATCTCTCGTTCCCACGCTCCAGCGTGGGAATGCAATTACACCGAAAACTTCAGCTTCCAGTATTATTTCGTCTTAGAAAGCGGCGTGTCTCCCATCAATGTTCCGTTGACTTTGGGCCTTTGTTTGCCTTCTGTCAGAGCCATCACCTTTCTCATAAGATAATTATCCAGTTCAGCCACACTGACCCATTCGTCATTGTTCTCGTTCGCTTCACCTTCAAGTCCGTTGATAAGACAATGTGTGAATATTCCGCCCTTCCATTTTGGATGCTCAAGGGAATATCCTGTAGAGCTGGAGGCGGAGAAAGTCACTACTCCAGTAGTTGTAGTTTTGCTCAGTGCCGCAGCCAGACTGTTTATTCTTTCATTGACCTCATACACTCTAATACCTCTTTTGGCGTATCTTTCCGATAATCCGCTTAGACCTGAATGACACGCGTCAAGATAGATGATTATCTTGCCTGCCGCTATGTTTTTCTTCAGAATGTCTGTGAGGTCCTGGTCTGAAAAGCCGGTGCCGCGAAGATTCTCAATATCCGTGTCATAACAGAGGTAATAAAGCGTTCCATCAAAACCGGTTATCCCGTGAGTTGCGAAATATATTTCAACAGTATCCTCTTTTGTTGCTTTGCCCAGCAAGTTGGTTAATGCCCCGATTATAGTTGCTCGTGTAGCAGAAAAATCCGCAAGAAGCTTCACGCGGCTTTCAGGCAATTGCCCACCAGATTCTGATCTTAAAAAATCATAGAATTTCCTCGCATCGCTGGCAGCATAGTTCAGGTTGTAGCCAGGATTGTGAAACTTGCTGATTCCCACAACAACGGCATAAATATTGCCCAATTTTGCCTTTTTGATAATCGTAACTGATTGTTCGCTCTTTTGGCCATTCCGATCGGTACAGGCAATTTTTACTACGTTAATGCCGGATCTAAGCGAAATGGCGCCATCGAAAACCGTTTTGTTGTCTTCAACAGGCCTTCTGGTAATTTGATTTAAGTCAAACCTAATATCCTCCATAACGGAAATGATCTTGAGGGGTTCATCGTTCAAGCTAATGAAAAGACTTTGCACGGCATTGCCAGGCCCAAAGGTCATGATGCTTCCATGCAGGTCAGTAGTCTGTTTATATGTTTCGGTGTCTCTATTGGGGGAGTTTATGTATAACTCAGGAGGTCCTGAATATGTTGCACTTGCGTGTATGCCTGCGCTGCTTCCGGTTGCCTTCACTCTCTGAACTATTGCTGTCTGCTTGGTTAGCCCATAAGCCAAGGTCGTGTGCAGGTCATCAAAATCCGCCTGGCTTATACTGAGTTTTACTGGCATTTCGCCTATAGGCGCATCACCCCTTACAAAAAAGGTAAAATCCCTGTATTGACTCTCTCCGGCCTTTATGGTTCCTATCATTTCTTCCTTGTCGAAAGCAATTCCGGTATCAGACACATAAAATCCAATTCCGACATCCTTGGCATCCAGGCTCCCGTTGTTGCTTATACTGACTCTGAATCTTGGCCATGAATTTTGTGACAGTTCCTTGTCAGAGACCCCGTTTAACAACGCGACCTGATATTCCAGATTCGGCTTTTTCACCATAACAGGCAATGTTATGTCTCTGGATAGCCCGGGGAAACTCTCCTGTGTCATGGCAATATTCATACTCATCGAGGGATCCACAAAAGAGCGGTTTAATGAAATAGGCACTGTTATGACAGGACCCACGCTATCTGGTTGCAATATTCCAACATTTCCGTTGTAGCTTCCGACAATTACCTTGCTGGATTCCGGGCTTACACGGATCTTCACGCCTTCTGCGATATTGCTGCCGGTATTCTTAGGGGTGATCCTGAGGCTGTAAGACTTGCCGTTTTCCAAGCCTGGAATTTCTCTATTGCGGGTATCAACAACCTGATAGGTATAATAAAGCACCGGAATTTTGGATTCAAAGGGAACTGTATAGGTTTTTTCGGTCCGCATTCCTCTTACATCTGTTGCAGCAATAGTGTATCTGATTTCAGGCTGAGAAAATGTTCGTGGAATTTTGAATGCCAGGGTTGCCTTGCCAACAGTCCCAGACCCGATTGAGGCCAGTTGGTCATTTCCTTTTGTTATCTCGATTCCCTGGGTAATGTCGATCAATTTGACCGAAACCTTCAAGGCATCTCCGACTCCGTCGTTGTTCACATAAGGATTCAGTTCAATAGTTTCATTATTTTCAACAATGCCATCCCCATCCCCACTTGCAAGACCCGACGAGTCGTTGAGATTGCAGGAAGCAAATAGCAATTTAGGGCTTCGGAGTTCTGCTGTTGGTATTTGAAGCTCAACAGGCCTGGCATCATAACCCCTTTTCTCACGGGCTTTGACCAGAAAACTTGCCGTACCGGTCGCAAGTGGCAGGTCTGCTTTGATAGGAATGGTTAAATTCTTGGATTCTCCGGGCTGGATGTCACCCACGGAGATTGTTTTGGGGAATTGGATGTTTTTGTATTGGGATTCGGCGCTGAGGTTTACGTCAAAAGCAGTGCCCTTGCCGTTGTTGGTGAGAGTGGCGGTGATTGCAGATTGTTCGCCTGCGTCGATGGAATTGTTTGAAATAATCGAGTTATCATCATAGAATTTTATAATAATATTCAAATTGGCGGCTTCTGTTTGTGCCATCTTAAACGATGCAGCGTAAGTCTTAAAACTGTCTGCGCTAACGATCCTATCCAAACATTCAATGGCAATCAGATCTGCAGCCTTCTTCGCGGCTTTTCTTTTATATGTCTGTTCTTGCACTACACCAGCTATTCCCAAAGTGCCAACGGCAAGCAAGGAGGCACCCAGTGACGGAGAATAAGTGGAGGATTTTTCAACAGTGTATAACCTATGATCGCTTGGTGTGGTTACTTGAACAGTGGTTTTAACACTTACTATGGCAGATCTTTCAATAACATCGCCCGAGATGAGTGATACGATCATTTGTTTTGGTGTTAAGACCAACTCTCCAATCTTTGGACCAGTATACCCAGATCGTACTTCTACGTGCTTAAAATACCCATTAAATACTTCCTTTAGTTGTTTAACAAAGCTATTACCATTATAACTATTAAAACCCATGCTAGTTCTAATTTTTATTCTCTCTTTAGGGGATGAGAGTTCCCATTTCAAAGCCTTGATTTCTTCATCATTGATGACAACCCGTATGAACCTGTTCTTTTCACCCGTGCCTGTGCGAACTATCTGCTTTGTTACCCCTCCACAACCACCAAAAACCATGATCATGAAAGCGATAATTATGAAAGCAATGCCTTTTCTTTTTATTACAAACATAAGGTCAAGCCTCCGCTGTTGTAAAATCAGTCCGTAGTCTGTAGGTTGGGTTGAGAAACGAAACCCAACAAAGAACTGCGATTTCGAATCCTGTCATTGATGACTCTGAAATGTGACCTTCTTTACCCTGTTATCAAAGATGACCCGATACCGATCGAAAACATCCATCCCAAGCAGGTTAAAGCCCACCCCTAATTTTGGCGAAAAGCCTATCTTCATTCCGAACTCATCCTCTCCTATCCTCATACCCAAACTTCCCTCCACTTTCCTCGTTCCCACGCTCCTGCGTGGGAACGCATACCTGATTCACCATTGCTTGTGATATCTATCAACCCATCCATACTCTGATAATTTCTTGCATGCGTAGAGTTTCATTCCATCTCGGGTCAGAAAACGTAGCTACTAATGGGATGCCGTTGGTAAACAGTTACCATTGTCAGGCAGCCTTCATTTCAATACCTTTTTCTCTTATTTCATGTATCAACGGTACCCATGTATTTTTTTCAAATGCTTCGGACGAAATCGGTATTGGTTGAAGTCTTGGGTCA
>JAPVVG010000065.1 GCA_028571455.1 Desulfobacteraceae bacterium
GGTAATTACCACCTCTTTTTCTGTAAGAAGATCCAGATATGCCGATCCTTCCATGCCGGTCTCTCCAGGATCCCATGCGGCAAGAGTCTGGTTTTTATCATCAAGGTTAGCAACGATTAGAAGCTTCATCCCGGAAGGAATATGGCAGCGCAGTAAAGCAATAAAGTTTTCTCCCTGGTTTTGTATAAATCTCAAAGCTGTTTTATCATGAAAAACAGGATGGATCGTTAACAGTGTATTAAGTCGTCTGATGTGCTGAACCTGGTTGGTTTTTGCCCCCCAGTTAAGAGGGGTAGCGTCATGAACATCGATTTTTTCCCTCGCAAACCATTCCACACCATTGGCAAAGCCGAAAGCCCCATTGACGGAGCAAAGCGCGCAAAGGGCCGTGCGCATCCTGGCAAAGGTATTTGAACGTTCAGCGAGGCGATTGTTATCGTGAGTTTCGGCAAAATGGATCATAATTCCATCTTCTTGGGATATTTCGATAGCCCCTGGAAGATAGCTTTCAATCTGGCCGCGGTCATAATTTTGAAACAGCTCCGAGTATGCCTGGTTGAAATTCGCTTTGCTTAATATGTCACGAGTAACAGAAATCTTTCCCCCAAGTCCCTCGAGAATGAAAATCGTGTCAGGATATTGGTCCCGGATAACGGAAACAATATACTTCCAGGCAGCCACAGGAATCATGTAGCCTGCATCGCATCGAAAACCGTCCACCCCGCGTTTACACCATAAAAGAAATATTTCCGCTATGTATTGCCATAAGTCTTTCCTTGTGTAATCAAGCCTTGTCAGGTCTTCCCATAATGTGCCCCATGCTCCCGGCACCTCAATTCGTCCTTCTTTATCCCTGATAAGCCACCCAGGGTGTGTTTCATGGAGACCGGCAGCCCAACCTGTATGGTTGATGGCAATATCTATCACGATTTTTCCGTTGCGTTCATGGATTGCGTCCACCAGTTCGATGAACTGCTCCATGGGAGTGGCGCATGGGTCAAACTTAGCAAGGGCAGGATCCACAGAAGTAAAATCAAGGGCCGCATATGGGCTCCCAAACCGCCCCATTTTGGCATATGTGACCGGTGTGGGATGGATCGGAAGAAGCTGAATGATCCGGCAGCCGAGTTCACCAATGATGAAATCAAGCTCCTTTATTAGATCGCGAAATGTTCCGGATGGAGGAATCACAGAAAACCCGGAACTCTCCAGCCTCTTAATGGCGGTGTTTTTTGACTGGTCAGGTGTGTTATCCCCGCTTTTATCAGGACCAAACTCCCGCACAAAAGCATTATAAATTATGTTTGAACAGCAAGTGTCTGCCGGCTCTACATTAATAACGGTGTTTGGACCGTCCGCCCAGGCAGGATCTGACTCTCCTTCTCTCAAAAACAGACACTTGGCCTGAAAATGCCCGACTTCACAAAGAGGTAGAACAACCTGGAATTTCCGGTCGTCAAGCCGGGTCATCGGGATATCGAACCAGTCCTTCCCAAGAGGAGGCTCATCATTTATTACCTCCTTTATTATCTCGTGCCGCGTGATTTCAGCATGACCGATATTGGTGCGAACCCAGGCTCTCCCCTTTTTATTGCAAGGCAGCAAAAGGGTAAATGTTATGGTATCGCCCCGAAATAGAAGAAGGCGTGTTCCCGGCGCAGGATTCTGTATGATCCGGTCTGAATTATTCATGGGCGCTTGAGGCTCTTTGCTGCCGCTGAGCGACCGATCCGGCCCTTGATCTTGGCCTCGGTCTTATCCAGATATTTTTGCAGGTGCTTGTGCCGGTGCATAGCCGATTCTGCCAAATGGCCAATTATGACAGGCAGGTCCGAATCATTCCAGGCAAAAGCAAAATCTTCCAAAGAAAGAAGCCGCTTGCTTACCTTGTAATGAGGGTCGCTGTCCGGCAAAAGAGCGATATCCTCATACTCAAAATCCATTTTTCCTTCAAAAATATCTTCGAACAGTTCGATGACAGTATAGACGAAAAACTTTTTCACATCCTCGGTAGATTCTGCTTTGCTGATCATTTGCCTGAAGTTTGGAAGGATTTTATGCTCGTACCTGGTAAAGGAAAGCTGTTTTATCATGGCAATCTTCCTTTCTTTTGTTTGAAAGTAAGTTCTTAACTCGCTATTTTCAGGGGTAAAATCACTATTGTAAGGGACCTGTGCTTCACGAAGATGATATAATCCTCCCGACTCCCCAACCTTTCGGCCCTTTGCCCGAATGCCGAGTTTCTCTTTTATTCCTTCTACAAAACTCTTGCTTCCAACAGCAATGCTTTGAGACCATTTGCTTTCTCGGACACAATTTTTTGTCTTGAGGATTTCTTCAACCCACCAAAATTCCATTCCCAAAACGCACAGTTTCGATTCTTTGCCTCAAACAGCCATTGCAACCATCGGCATCGATCTCTGGCAAATTTAAGCAGAAATTCTTTTTTATGACACCGATGCGTAATATGCCAAACGTGACCTGGAAGGAAATGCCTGTCCGCCAGTGCCAGGCTTTGGCAGGCAAGCCGTTTTGCTCTTGCCATCTGCCCGTGCTCTTCTCTTAAAAGTGTGTTTTTGGCCCTAAAAATGGACATTTAAGGCCTTATTTAACGCAAGATTTTAACGTTTTATATATTATCTCAATATGTTGCTGTGGCCCGACCCCCATTCAGAGAAACAAGGGTAACTTGCGCCGCAGTTTGGCGTCAAGTTCACCCGCTGGTTGTGTGCCGGGCACGGCACACGTCTTAAGGGTGAGCCTATAATTTCTAATTAGTGCCTGAACGAAAAGTAAATACGGCCAATATAAACAGTTAGTTATAGCATTTTACAAGTGTGAAGATTTTCCGGGTTGATGCATTTTTTACTTGCATCAATTACCCACAAC
>JAPVVG010000066.1 GCA_028571455.1 Desulfobacteraceae bacterium
GAGGCACTCAGAAAACTTATTGTGCTTTAATATTGTCGGAAGAACGGTGAAAAGCGCCCGTATAAGTCCTCCAATTTCAAGTTTCTTTTTGTCTGTCTTGCCTTCAAGCACTGCGTTTTCATGCATATCATTTACAAATCTCTTGAGCCCTATTCCGAAAACTACTACAGCCCATGCGAAAAGCGGGAGAAAAATCATGTCAACAAGCCATGAGGAAAAGAAATTTGAATGAACGATTTGATCTCCGCCCGGGGTAAAATCGAGCAGGCCTGTAATAAAACCAAGCACCAGGAATACAACCACAGGTATTCCTAATAGCACAGGCAGTTTCTTTGGATCATTCACGGCTTTTCCTATGAATTTCGGCACCGCATAGTCCATGATTGCATAAGAACGGATAGCTCCCAGCACATCACCTGGATTTGCTCCACGCGGGCACAGTGTAGAACAATCTCCGCAATTATGGCATAGCCATATGTCCATGCTGCCGACCAGCTTATCCTTCAGTCCCCATGATGCGGCAATCATCTCTTTTCTTGGAAAGGGCTTATTTTCCGGAGCGATCGGGCAGACCACCGAACAGGTTGCACATTGAAAACATTTTTTCAGTGTATCTCCCCCAAGCCCGATCACCTCTTTAATAAACTTAATATCAGGCTCAACCAGGTATTTATCCGCCATACTGATACCTCCTATTAAATTGCTTCGCAATTAGTCGAGTAGTTAAGTGGTTGATTAGTCGAGTAGTTGCCTGCCTGACCACTCAACAACTCGACCACTCGACTAATCTCTTTAAAATCCCTTAAACGGGTTTGGACCGAGCTCCTCAACCATTTCCACAAAAGAATTAACAATTCCCGGAATCTTGTCATACTCGTCAATAGCAATATCAAACTGCGCTACGCGCTCCTCCTCCAGGGCAAGACTTGCCAGCGCTTCACCTATCTTTTTCATCCTGATACTGGCAAGTTCACTACCTTTTACAAAGTGGCACTGGTAGTCATCACCATACTTGCAGCCAAGGAGAAAGATACCATCTATCCCTTTGGAAAGAGCATCCTTTATCCAGACTACATTAACAGAGCCGAGGCATCTAACCGGAACAAACCGGACATCGGCAGAATAACTAAGCCTGTTGATTCCTGCAGTATCCAGAGCAGGATATGCATCATTTTCACAAACCAGCCCAAGTATTCTTAAAGGCGGTTCACTGTAATCATCTTCAGAAGGAACTCCTATTGCCTTTACCATGGATCCGACACTGTCGATACTATAATCGGAAAAACTGATTATACGTTCCGGACAGGCGCCCATGCAGGTACCGCAGCGTCTGCACCGTGTGGGGTTAAGCTTGGGTGTTCCTTTTTCATCATCATCAAGAGCGCCAAAAGGACATTCCTGTGTACACCGTTTGCACTGAGTACACCTTTGAAAGTAAAAGTCCGGAAACGTCATATCTCCTGACCTTGGATGTACTGAAACACCTCTATTCGATGATTCTATGCACTGGATAGCCTTCAAAGCCGCGCCACTAGCATCTTCCATAGACTCTTCAATTGTCATGCTGCGCCGGATACATCCAGCAGCATAAATGCCGGTTCTCTGAGTTTCATAGGGAAAACAGATGAAATTTGAATCAGCATATTCATTGAAAAGGGCGTTATCACGGAAACCGGGTCCCTGCCTGTAAGCTAAATTAATCACAGGATCATCCGCAGTTGCCGGAACCATGCCGGCAGCAAGGACAACCATATCAGCCTTGACCTGTATTTTTGCACCCAGAAGGGTATTGTCGGCTTCGACAATTAGCCCGTCACCATTTTTGGCTACACTTATAACATCCCCTTTGGTTAAAAAGATACCCTCATCCTGCTGAATACTCTTGTAAAAGTTTTCCTGCAGTCCAGGTGTCCGCATGTGCTGATAAAAGATATAAGCCTTGCCGTCAGGATAATCTTCACGCACATACTTTGCCTGCTTAAGGGCTACAAGGCTTGTAACCGAACCGGTGTAGTCAAAGTCGCTATCATCATCCCCCTTGCCCGGGCTTTGAATAAACACAACTGATTTGGCTTCATTGCCGTCTGACGGCTTTGTTATTTTGCCTTTTGCGGCTATTTCCTCAAACTGATAATTGGTGACAACATCCGGCAGTTCGCCAAAACCGAGATGGGCAAACGCATCACCTTCAAGCTTATCCTGTCTCCAGCCCGCGGCAAGAATCACCCCTCCAAACTTTTCTCCGTCAGGATCATAAGTTAAAATATCCTTTTTACCTTTATTATATTCATTGTAAAGCTCGTTGAGCTTTTCTGCTTCAAGCTCCTTGCCGTTTTCATCAACCGTCATCTCCTCAGGCAAAGGATACGGCACATCAAATTCTGTTGTCTCTCCCGGTTTTTTCAAGGTTACGATAAATTCACCCGGCTGACCGGCAATACGGGCAACTATGGTGTTTGTCTTGATCTCAATGTTAGAGTAAGCTTCAGCCTCTTTGATTTTAGCCTCGATTATTGGCGGCACCAGGCTTTCAAAGGGATCTTCATTCGGAAGTTGCTTGCGGAATTTGGATACATTTCCGCCAAGTGATGCTTCCTTTTCAACTATAGTTACGTCATATCCGGCCTTTGCGACATCTATGGCAGCAGATATACCTGTTATACCGCCTCCGATAACAAGAATCCTTCTGCTGATTGTTTCGAGCTTGGACGGTTCCGGCAACTCGATTCTTTCAACCTTTGCCATTCCCATATTAATATAATCTTCCGCCAGCATTTGAAGCCTGTCAAAGTGTTCACCATCGTCTTTTTGTTCTTCAGTAAGAGCCGGGAATTCTGATCTTGGATGTGACCATACAACCTGTTCTCTTAAGTTTACCCGGTCAACAATACAGCCGTCAAATCTGAACACGTCAAAATTCACACGCCGTGAACAGCCTGCAATAACAATGGTATTTATCCCCTCATCCGCAATATCCTTTTTTATTAATTCAACCCCTTCCTTTCCACAAAGAAAAGGATGGGTTTTAGCTTCGATCCCCTTTTTGGGGACTCCGCACAAACCTTCTATGTCAAGGACATCTCCGATTCCACAGCCTGTGCAGATATATACACCATACTTTTTATCCATGGATTTCTACCTCCTCACCAGGGTTTGAATAGCCTTAAGGGCCATACCGGTTGCATTCTGATTCGATGTTACTACGTCGGCAGGCTTATTTGCGCATCCTGCAGCAAACATGCCGCCCTTTTCAAAATCGTTAATAATAAAACCTTCCTCATTGTATTTCAGATCAGCCGGAAGCTTGAGATTTTTAGTTGTCGGCTGCATACCAGCGGCAAGGACAACCATATCTACTGCCTGCTTAGTCTTTTCACCTGTCACAGCATTTTCTGCAACCACGGTTATATTTTTGGAATCCGGATCTTCACTGACTTCTGCAACCTTGCCTTTTATAAAAAAAATATTTTCATCTTCTTTAATTTTTTTATAGAACTTTTCATACCTGTGGCCCGGAGTTCTAATATCAATATAATAGATATACATCTTGGCATCTGGGTATTGATCCCGGATATAGGTAGTCTGCTTTAGTGAAGCCATGCAGCAAATATAGGAACAATAGGTAAGATGATTTTCATCCCTTGATCCCGCGCACTGAACAAAGGCAATGCTTTCAGGTTCCTTGTTATCCGAGGGACGGGTAATTTTTCCTTTGGTCGGCCCGTTGGGAGCTGCCAATCGTTCCATCATCATGTTAGTAATGATGTTCTGATATTGACCAAAACCAAGATTATCTATCTTGGCAGCATCATACGGTTCCCATCCTGTAGCCCATACAATGGCTCCAACATTCAGGTTGATAGTCTTTGCTTCCATGTTCAGATCAATGGCATTATATTTACATGCTTCTACACACCGTTTTGCGTCATCGGTCCCAATGATTTCAGGAGAAATGACATAACGGGCCGGAAAAGCCATTTCAAAGGGGAGATAAGCAGCCTTGATCTTATTCATTCCAAAATTGAAATCACTGGGAATTTCGGTTTCACAGACCGCCTCGCAGTCCCCACAGCAGGTACAGTTTTCGTTAACATACCTCGGGCTTAACTTGATAGCAACGTCATAGTTGCCAGGTGTTCCATCAACCTTTTCCACCTCAGCCAATGTCAATACTTTTATTCTTGGATTGTCTTTTATTCTTCTAAAATTGATTTCCAGACCGCAGGCCGGGGGACAAAGCTTGGGAAAATATTTATATAGCTGTGCCACTCTTCCGCCCAGGTAAGGATTTTTTTCGATCAGGAATACCTCGTACCCCACTTCGGCAGCTTCTAAGCATGTGGTCAACCCGCTTATTCCTCCTCCAACAACCAAAATGCTTTCGCTAACAGGGGCTGCTTTATCTTCTGTCATATATGCCTCCGTACAATATAAATTCAGAACTCCTGGGTGTATAACACAAAAAAATTCTTGTTATCACTTAAATCTCTAAATGCTGCAGGCGTTCTGAAGTTTAGGGGTTAAAACCGAAAACAACTGTTACTAATATTTTAAAATCAAACGATATTTGCTATCTTTAAATAATTTTTTTTTAATAACAATAAAATCTTTTCTTGTCAAGAAATTTTGCGGTAACTCTAATATATCTTATCGATTTTATAATTGACAAGTAATCATCTTTTGGCATATGCATCAATCAGAAAATTACAAGCTCTAATAACAGACCTCGTAAAAACTATTTTTATTAAGGTTCAAGTGAAGCAGGTCTTCGCAGACCTTAAGAAAGGTATTATTATGACAAATGCAAGCCAGCCCTCTAATAAAAAAGGGCTCACTGTTCTGGCTCTTGAAGATAATTTTCGTTTTGAATGCCGTCATGGCCTCGAATGCTTTACCCGATGTTGCCGTGATATCACTATATTTCTTACGCCCTATGATATCCTGCGTATGAAAAATGGACTTAAAATGTCATCAGAAGATTTTTTGCATGCCTATACAGTCACC
>JAPVVG010000067.1 GCA_028571455.1 Desulfobacteraceae bacterium
CCCCCCCGCCGCCGCCCCCCGTCACCCCTCCGAGGTCCGACGCGAGCCGTCCGCGGTGCGAGGTCAGACGTCAGAGGTCAGAGGTCAGAGGTCAGACGTCAGGGGTCGGAAGTTAATTGAAAAATAAAATGAAAATCAGACAACCTTTTAAGGCGGGCATTGTGCAATTTGATGTCAGGCAGGGAAACATTGAGTCAAATCTATCCTCGGCGCTCAAAGGCATAGATCAACTCAAAGCTCTAAATGCAAAGATCGCCCTTCTTCCTGAGATGTGGTCATGCGGTTTTGATAATAAAAGCCTGGGCAAGCATGCTGAAAAAACAGTTAATATTATCGATAAGCTTACTCTGATAGCATCGAGATACAACATGATCATAGCAGGCTCTCTGCCCGAACCGCAAAAGCGAGCGCTAACCCCGCAGCTTGCTGTGGGGTTAGCGAGCGAATCTGAAAATAGCAAACTTCCTTACGGTCGAAGATTCCCCGCAGCTTGCTGCGGGGAGCTTCAATCTTCAGGAAACGACATTTTCAATACCATGTATCTTATCGATGGGGACAGAGGCGTTATCAATACCTACAGGAAAATTCATCTCTTTTCCCATACACAAGAGGATAAATATTTTTGTGCGGGCAACAGGGCCGTAGTTTGTGAAACTTCTGTAGGCCCTGTGGGCCTGATGCTATGCTATGATCTCAGATTCCCTGAACTTTGCCGCACCCTTACCCTTTCAGGAGCCTTGTTAATTCTAACATCGGCGCAATGGCCTTTAGAACGCATCACCCACTGGGATATTCTCCTGCGGGCAAGGGCTATTGAAAACCAGATTTTTATGGTGGCGGCAAACAGGTGCGGCATGGAAAACAGCATCGAATACGGAGGCCGTTCTCTGCTGGTTTCTCCCTCTGGAAAAATTCTTGCCAGGGCCGAAGACAGGGCATGTATAATAAGCTCCGAAATAGACTTTACGGAATTAGCTGAATTTAGGCGTAAAATCCCCTGCCTGAATGAAAGGATGCCTGATACATATGATTTCTAAAATTGTGGAGGTAAAAGAGCTTATCAACAGAATAGACCCTCTTCGCAGGTCCGGCAAACAGGTTGTTTTTACAAACGGATGCTTTGATATCATGCACGCCGGTCATGTGCGTTATCTTGCAGCAGCAAAGTCGGAAGGGGAAATTCTAATAGTGGGCATAAATTCCGATAAGTCCGTAAAATCGATCAAAGGAAAAAACAGGCCGATCATGCCCCAGGATCAAAGAGCGGAGGTTCTTGCCGGCCTGTGGTGCGTTGATTATGTTGTTTTCTTTGATGAGCCCGACCCTTTAAGGCTGATCCAGGCAATAAAGCCGGATATTCTTGTCAAGGGAGAGGACTGGGCCGAAGATAAAATAATAGGAGCCGATTCTGTAAAGGCTGACGGCGGCAGGGTGGTAAGGGTTGCCGTTGTTCCCGATATTTCAACATCCATGATTATTGAAAAAATTGTTAAGCAGTATCGTTAACACTTAACACTTTCCATGTTTGTGGTATGATCCTAAAGAAAAAAAATGGGGTTTCATTTTTTCAGTTTCCCAACCTTGCTGAATTTTCAGATATCCGGCATGGAATATTCACAAGAAATTGCGGCCATAGCAAAAACCCTTATCAAAGCCTGAATGTAAGCCTTTCAGTTGGTGACAATTACAGCGATGTCAAGCAAAACAGGTGTATTATTTCAAAATGCATTGAAGGAAACGAGCTTGTTTTTGCGAAACAGGTACATGAAACAAATGTATTAATACTTTCAAAAAACAATGCGCGGCTCGTCGAGGAGGCTTTTGGCAAACCTGCTGTCGGAGACGCTATGGTTGCCGATATTCCGGAGAAATTTCTCTTGGTTCAGGTGGCTGACTGCCAGGCCGTGCTCATGTACGATCCCTTTTGCCGCGTGGTCGCAAATGTGCATTGCGGATGGCGCGCAAGCGTAAAAAATATCATAGGCAAAACAATAAAAATAATGACTGATAAGTTTGGCTGCAATGCACCTCATATTATTGCGGGCATATCCCCTTCTCTCGGCCCATGCTGCGCTGAATTTATCAATTATAAGACAGAAATTCCAGACAGGTTGTGGAAATATAAAGACAGGTCAAATCATTTTGATTTCTGGTCCTTAAGCCTGGACCAGCTCTGTAATGCCGGTGTTTTAATTGAAAATATCTGTTTAAGTCAAATATGCACAAAGTGTAATACAGACCTGTTTTTTTCCTTTCGCGGTGAAGGAACTACAGGAAGAACGGCAGCGGTTATAGGTTTAGTATATGCTTCAGGAAAAAGCTAAAGTTTTATTTAACAAAAAGATAGGCCCCTCATATTTTAGAATCGGTCTAACGTGCCATAATGGTTATGCAAAGGCACAACCCGGCCAGTTCATAATGCTTCACCTGCCAAAGCAACACACCTCGCTTCTTCCACGCCCTTTTTCAATACACAGGCTTATTACCGCAAACAGCCGCATACAAGGCATTGAACTGCTTTTCAAAGTTGTTGGAGGATGCACTGAAAAGCTCTCAAAGTATAAGCAAGGAGATTATCTTGATATTCTTGGCCCCCTTGGCAGAGGTTTTATAATTCCGGATAAGTATCAACGGATATTCATTGTGTCCGGCGGGATCGGTGTTGCCCCCCTGTTTTTTTTAGCCTCATCACTGCGGGCAAAAATGGCCGATCCTTCAACATGCAGACTGTTTACTGGAGGAAGATCAAAGCATGACGTACTGTGTATAGATGACTTTTCAAAACTTGACATAACTATAAACATTGCTACCGACGATGGAAGTTTAGGCAGAAAAGGTCTTGTTACCGACCTGCTTGAAGCAGCTATAAAAGAAAACCCGCCGGATATCATCTGTGCGTGCGGCCCTTTTGCAATGCTTGGCTCTGTTGCACGGATGGCGGAAAGATATAGTGTGCCATGTCAGGTGTCTATAGAAACAATAATGGCCTGCGGTATTGGGGCCTGTCTTGGTTGTGCCGTTAAGGGCAAAAACGGTTTAAATAAATACCTGCATGCCTGTGTGGATGGGCCTGTTTTTGATGCAACCGTTCTTAAGATTTGGTAATTTAATTAGTAACAGTTCAGCCACCAAGACACCAAGTCACAAAGGAAAAACGTAACCGTTCACGGAACGTTGAAATTCGAAATTCGAAATTCGAAACTTGGCCTTCATGCTTTTGTACTGTTGATGAACGCATTCAATTTTGGGCCGAGTTTCATCCCTGCCTGTGCGTGCCCGCACGCAGACAGGTCTCTCAAATTTCTACTTTCCAATTTCAAGTTTCAAGCCGTGAACGGCTACTCATTTTAAAATCTTAGTGTCTTTGTGACTTTGTGGCTGAACCGTTATCATTTATCATATACTTGTCATTTTTACATTGACTTGATTGTGTTATTGTGCTTAAAAAATAAATATTAATCTCGACTTGGCTTTAGGTCGCTCCAGGTTACGCTTTCTTTCCCATGAAAAGAGAAACCAGACGCTCAGTAAGGGAGTTAGCATATTACGCCAGCCTTGGCCTGTCGGTTGCTCTCTCAATTTTTATCGGGCTTGCTATCGGGGTGTATCTTGACAGACGTTATGATACAACGCCGTGGTGTACATTTATTTTTCTCGGGTTGGGAATCGCTGCAGGATATAGAAATATCGGTCTTGCGATAAAAAAGACCCGAAAATATTGATTGTGAAATATTGATTGTGAAAATTCAACAACGAATCTTAAAATTCGTCACCAGAACAAACTGGATCCTGTTTTTTGTTGCAAGCATATTTGGACTTATTGTTTCGCCGCTCCATTTTGCCTTGGGTATTATATTTGGCGGCCTGATTGTTACAGTAAATTTCCATCTGTTACACCGCACACTTAAAAAGGCGCTTGCACCGCCTCATCTTGCTTCTCTTAGTGTGATTCTATCCAAATATTACATGCGCTTCATTGTGAGCGCTTTAGTAATATTTATTCTTATATCAAGGCACTATGTAGATCCTGGTGGACTTATTATCGGTCTTTCGGTTGTGGTTGTAAGTATAATTCTTGCAACTATATTTGAATTTAAAAAACTTATTTTCAAGGAGGCAATTTAAAGTGGAACATCCCTACTTATTTCTTGTCAAGCTGTTTGAACTGATAGGCTTAGGACACTTTGCGCACGCTAATGTTCATGTAATATACACTTGGTTCGTCATGATTCTACTGATTGTTCTTGGTGCTGTTGCAGCCAAGGGCGTAAGCATGATCCCCTCAAAAGGACAGAACGTATTTGAAATTATTATCTCGAGTATAGAGCAGTTTATGATCGATATAACAGGAGAAGAAGGCCGGTGGCTCCTTCCAATAATCGCCACTGTATTTATATATATTGCTACATGTAACCTGATAGGGCTTGTACCCGGGTTTTACCCGCCAACCGCCAGCCTGAACACAACGGCTTCATGCGCATTAACGGTAGTTATTTTTACGCACATTATCGGTCTTAAATATCATGGCATAAAATATATAAAACACTTCTTAGGACCTGTATGGTGGATGATCCCTATTATATTCCCGATTGAGGTCATCGGCCATGTAGCCCGTATTTTATCCCTTTCTTTCCGTCTTTTTGGCAACATGATGGGTCATGAACTGGTTTTAGGCATTCTTATGGGCCTTGCAGGCCTTTTCTTTGCTCCACTGCCGATAATGGCGCTTGGTATTTTTGTGGCCATAGTTCAGGCATTTGTTTTCTTTTTGCTCGCAATCATGTACTTTACCGGCGCATTAGAACATGCTCATTAACATGCAACGGGCATTAATAATTTAGAACAAAATTTGCTTTTACTTTTTATGGGAAAAATGGAAGAAGCAAATATAACGTATAAAAGGAGGTAGAATTTTATGGAAGCATTACAATTTTTTATTGCCAGTGTAACTGCTGCTGGTTTCGGGATCGCAATCGCAGCTTTTGGTTGCGGTATTGGACAGGGTCTTGGTTTGAAATCCGCTGTTGAGGGCATTGCAAGAAATCCCGAGTCATCCGGTAAGGTAACGGTTACCATGCTGATCGGTCTTGCTATGATCGAATCTCTGTGTATTTATGCACTGGTGGTCTCGCTGATCCTTATTTACGCTCATCCGCAGGCAAGCGCGATTGCTGCGCTGTTTGGGGCAGGTCACTAAAAACGTAGACAAATAGATTAACAAAAACAGGGTTATTGCTTTTTAAAGGCAATAACCCTGTTTTATTTTGATCTAATCTACTATTTACGCAGAAAGACCTTTTTTAAAAATTGTCCGGTATATGACCCGTTAATATCTGCGATCTTTTCAGGAACGCCGCATCCTACAATGTATCCGCCTTCATCCCCCCCTTCAGGGCCTAAATCGATGATATAGTCGGCGGTCTTGATTACATCCATGTTATGCTCTATCACGATCACGGTATTTCCGGATTCAACGAGTCTGCTTAATACATTAAGAAGCTTTTTTATGTCATCAACATGAAGCCCTGTGGTTGGTTCATCAAGAATATAGATGGTTCTTCCGGTGCCTTTTTTGCTAAGCTCCCGTGACAGCTTGACCCGCTGCGCTTCGCCGCCTGACAGGGTTGTGGCCGGCTGGCCCAGATGAATATATCCGATGCCTACATCCACCAGAGTTTTTAGCTTTGACCGGATATTACCGATATTTTCAAAAAATCTTAAAGCCTGGTTTACTGTCATATCAAGTATATCAGCAATATTTTTACCCTTATACCTGATTTCAAGGGTTTCCCTGTTGTATCTTTTGCCGTGGCAAACATCGCATGTCACATAAACGTCCGGAAGGAAATGCATCTCTATCTTTATGATCCCGTCCCCATTACAGGCCTCGCATCTGCCGCCCTTAATATTAAAGCTAAAGCGGCCAGGTTTATAACCCCTCATGCGGGCCTCGGCGGTTCTGGCAAACAGCTCCCTTATATAAGTAAAAACGCCTGTATATGTTCCGGGGTTGGAGCGAGGAGTTCTCCCTATTGGAGACTGGTCAATATTAATCACCTTGTCAATATATTCCAGGCCCACGATACCTGTGTGTCTGCCCGCGGGTATCCTGGCATAATACAACCGCTGGGATAGAGCCCTGTACAGGGTTTCCAGCACCAGCGTGGATTTGCCCGAGCCTGATACCCCTGTTACACATATAAAACATCCAAGAGGAAACTCTACATCAATATTTTTAAGGTTGTTTTCCGATGCACCCTTTATGATAAGTTGTCTTCTCTGCCCCAAACGCCGCATACACGGAATTTCAATACGCTTTCGTCCTGAAAGGTATTGACCTGTCAGGGAATTCTTATCCTTTAAAAGCGCTTTCGGTGATCCGGCAAAAACCACCTCACCTCCTTTAACCCCTGCGCCAGGGCCCATATCAATAACATAATCGGCAGCAAGTATGGTTTTTTCATCATGTTCTACAACAAGAACTGTATTGCCAAGATCACGCATCTGCATGAGGGTTTTCAGGAGACGTTGATTGTCTCTGTGGTGCAGGCCTATGCTCGGTTCATCAAGAACGTAAAGAACGCCGGTTAACTTTGACCCGATCTGTGTTGCCAGTCGTATTCTCTGACTCTCTCCACCGGAAAGGGTAAAAGCGGATCTGTCAAGGGTAAGATAGGAAAGCCCAACATTTTCAAGAAAACCAAGCCGTTCAATTATCTCTTTTAGAATCCTTCTGGCAATTATCTCTTTCTTACCGGCTAATTTTAATTTTTTAAAAAAAGCATTTGCCTTTGACACTGAAAGGGCCGTGATTTCAGATATTGTAAAGCTGCCCACCTTAACAGAGTTGCTTGCCTGGTTCAGCTTAGATCCCATGCATTTCGGGCAGGGGCGGAAATTCATATAACGCCTGATCTCTTCTCTGGACTGATATGAGTCGGTCTCCATATAACGGCACTCTAATTTTGGTATAATTCCTTCAAAGGTTTTATGGTAGATAATGCGACGATTATTTCGTTCAAAATAAAATCTGATCTGTTCATCCCCTGATCCATAAAGAAGAACATCTTTAAAGCTCTGAGGAATATCCTTATAGGGCGTATATATATCAACCCCATAGTGCATGGTTAAAGCATCTAAGAATTCGGCAAAATGCACACTATGTCTGTTGGCCCATAGGGAAACAGCCCCTTCTCTTAAAGAGAGTTCATGGTTTGGGATTATCAGGTCAGGATCGAATTCAGTAGTTGAGCCAAGACCATTACATTTTGGGCAGGCTCCCTGAGGAGAATTAAAAGAAAAACTGGCAGGTGTAAACTCAGGATAGCTTATTTGACACTTGATACATGCCGCTTTTTCACTGAATAAAATCGATTCGCCGATAAGGTCGGGCTTTGAGCCTAATACATCAACTGTCACAAGACCGTCTGATTGTGACATGGCCAACTCTAAAGAATCAGCCAGCCTGTTTCTCATAGTACTTTTTACAATTAGTCTGTCCACGACCACATCTATGTCATGTTTTTTGTTTTTATCCAGCCCTCCTGCATTTTCGATCTCCACGGTCTTACCGTCAATGCGCACCCTTGCGAAACCTTCCTTTTTCAGTTGCTTTAAAAGCTTTTCATGCGTTCCTTTCTGGCCCGATATTATGGGGGATAAAATAATAATTCTGGCTCCCTGGTCCAGAGACATAACCCTGTCCACGATCTGATCAAGTGTCTGGGAGGTAATGGGCTGTCCGCATTTATAGCAATGGGGTGTGCCTGCCCTGGCAAAAAGGAGACGGAGATAATCATATATTTCCGTAACTGTTCCAACGGTTGATCGGGGATTATGGCTGGCTGTTTTCTGTTCAATAGCAATGGCAGGTGACAGGCCTTCGATCATATCGACATCCGGCTTTTCCAGACGCTCTAAGAACTGGCGCGCATATGTGGAAAGTGATTCAACATATCTTCGCTGTCCTTCAGCATAAAGTGTGTCAAAAGCAAGTGTCGACTTGCCAGATCCTGACAGACCGGTTATAACCACAAGCCTGTTGCGGGGCAATTCAACATCGATGTTCTTCAAGTTATGCTGTCTTGCGCCACGAATAATTATCTTTTCATGGTTCATAAAATATTCTGGCTACTTCTTTTTTGCGAAATAACGGCCTGATGTGTTGCCATGTTTATTGCGGCAATAAGACTGCCTGGATCTGCCTTGCCGGTTCCGGCAATGTCGTAAGCCGTCCCATGGTCAACAGAGGTCCTTATTATAGGGAGCCCAAGCGTCGTATTAACACCATCAACAAAATGTATCATCTTAAAAGGAATTAACCCCTGATCATGATACATGCATACTACGGCATCGTAACGACCTTTTGCCGCATGATAGAAAATTGTATCAGGCGGAAAAGGCCCTGAAACATCAATCCCCTGCTTTTTTGCATAATTAACAGCCGGAGTAATAATATTTTCCTCTTCATCTCCGAACATGCCGCCTTCTCCGGCATGGGGATTCAGCCCGGCGACCGCAATGCGGGGCTTTTCAAATCCAAAACGTTCATCTAACGCATCACGGGTAATTGATATTGTTTTCACTATTTTTTCCCTGGAAAGGGTTGAGGCAACATCCTTTAAGGGAATATGGATGGTCACAAGGACTACACGAAGTTTATCACCTGCAAGCATCATGGCAAAATTATCGGTTTTAGTGCGCTCAGCAAGAAGCTCGGTATGTCCATTGTAAGCATAACCTGCAATCCGCATAGCCATCTTGTTTATCGGGCAGGTAACAATAGCCGCTATGCTGCCGCAAATTGCCAGATCTATCGCCTTTATTACATACTCTACCATTGCCTTGCCTGTCTGCACTGTGGGCTTTCCCCAATATGTATTGTCAGGATCGCATTCAAAAACAGATAAAAGGTCGATAGAGCCGCATTCATACTGGCCGGAATCAGGCGTATCTATTGTCCTGATATTAAGACCGGTTCCAGTGCATTTTTTTGCCGCCTCCAGCCTCTGCGCATCTCCGATCACAAACGGCCTGCACGCCTTATAAATCGCAGGCTCGCGAAGGGCCGTCAGGACAATCTCCGGGCCGATGCCAACAGGATCACCCATTGTAATACCGATAATTGGTCTGTAATCTTTCATAGGGATAACTTTGATGAATTCGTAAAAAGTCAAAAGGCTGATCCGGATTTTTCAGGCGCTCATCGTCCAGCACAAATCCCTTAACGATATATTCGCGCAGGCGCTGGGTGGCCCAGATGCGAAAACGGGTGGCGATATGACTTTTTACCCGGTAACCTACTGAAATAATGGCATCAAGGTTATAAAAGTTCGTTTTGTACTTTTTCCCATCCGCGGCAGTTGTAAAGAATTTCTTTACAACTGAATCTTCAAGCAACTCACCTTCTGAAAAGACATTTTTCAAATGCTGCCCAATGTTCTGTTTGGTTGCCTGAAACATGTCGGCCATGAGTTGCTGGGTCAACCATACCGTCTCGTCCTTAAGGCGTACGTCGATTTTAATCCGGCCGTCTTCTGCTTCATAGACGAGAAACTGGCCCTTACCGGACTCGTGGCTGTCAGTGGTTACCATGTCTTTGCTCATGAGCGCACCGCCTCCTATATGAGTTGTTCCACACGGGTTTTGGCTAAGGTTTTCTGGCAGTCGTAAAGTTCGATTTATTTTTACCTTTTGAGCGACAGGCTTCGTAATACTTACAGTTGAATTTCAATGCTGAAATACCGCACTTTTTATAATATTTCCTTAATCTATCTATAGTTAAATTCGTGACTTTAAGTTCATCGCAATGCACAAAAACAAAATATATCAAACGAAAATCAATTATACAATTGTAAAGTGGTTTCAACCGAAAACCCTTGACATCCGATTTCATTCGCAGACCGGATCTGTCCGCTCAAACCGCCCCTGCTTGCGCGGACAAATCTGCTTAACTTCAAAAAGGATGGGAAAATATGTAATCTGCCGCTTTACGCCCTATCCCTGTTACCCAAATATCTTTTACAATCTAACTGATCGGAAATCGAGATATCAGCCAGCCACTCAACTACTTGAAGACTCGCTTTCCTTCCGTGCAGGCCACACAGGTATCACTCCACCTGTTTCTTTCGGAGTTTGTGTAAAGACAGGAAGAAAATTGCAAAAGAAAATCCATATTCATTTCTTGACGATATAAACTTATAAACTGAGGAACATAGATTCCCCAAACAAATGAAAAAAGAAACGCCTAAATTCAACGCCCCCCTTTTTCCGTCGGGTGTTGGGAATAAGCTGCACAGATTTAGCTAAACAATTAGGAATGAGTCAGCTAGAAGTAGGATATGCTGTCAATAGAGGAGAAAAGATCGCTAACGAGCATAAATATCAGTTGTTATAGCAAGTTATTTACTGATTTACGGACCTCCCGCACGTCACTCGCCCTCATCCCCCCATTTTTATGTTGTTTTTCTCAAAAACTCCATCCTTATCTCGATCCCCCCGGTCGTATCGTTGGACTTAGTGCTATCCAGAGTATGACCGCAATAATGAGATATAATAAGCCCATCTTCCAGGAGGAAAGAAATCCAAGGATTACACCTACAATCCCCAATAAAGGTGGTAAAATTCCTGAAAGATAGATTCCATATCGAATAAGTCTGTTCCTATATGAAGCATATGCAATACTGTGCATGACCTCATCATCCGCAGGATTCGGGCTAAGTTTATAGATGATAGCACCTAATACGATAGTCAATATTCCCCAAGTTGCAGGCGACATGCTTTCTCCCTTTGCTAAGTAAATCTTTCCGTCCGAGGTATTGAAGTTGCCTCACAACTATAATCGCTGGCCCCTAACCCGTGTCAGAGGCGCCGCGGTCTTTGCGGCGTCCACTGAACACGAAGGTTCGACTTTATTCTTCTATTTTGAATTCCCAACCTTTTGTTTCCGCGAAGTCGTAGAAAAAATCAGTTGCAACTGCTTGAGATATGTTTTTATAGAGCATGTATTTATTGCCATAGTTGATAGGCACTTCAAATAGATCATGCTCAAATAGCAGACCGGTTCCCCACTTCGATGTAACTCTCTTATTAGCCACTTTTCCGGCATGAACAGGCTTTTGGTTATCAAAATAGATAATTATACCTTCATTAATATTTATATCATCACCAATTTGAAACAACTTCTCATTTATTAGTAAAAATTCGATGAATTCCGAATTGGCGAATACATTTCTTGGAAATGTTGACGCGATTTTTAAATAACCATCTGAATCAACAAGATTTAATGCATAAGCAAAACAATTATATAAACCGAACTCTTCTGAAATCACATCATCGGAACATTTGGTAATGATTGTATGATTAAACTTAGACGATAGGTCTTTAATTTTTTCCTTTTGATCCTTTATGTTTTTGAGGAGAGGAATTTTTTCTAATTCTTGTCTTAATTCAAAAAGCATTTTTATTTGTCGAACGCTAATCAGCTTGAGGGGCGTGGGTGAAGCGACAGCGGAACCAACGTCACTCTCAAAGCTGTGGTTAGACGTTTTATTTTGACTGTTGTTGACCCCATTTTACATCACCAGCCAAAAAAATAAAGAAACGGTTCGGATACAACGAATCATTCGCTGAGCGGCGAAGAACCCATGACCAAACTTGGTCCACCGTTTCGAGAGCGTGGATGAACTCCCAAATCGATGTATTTACAATTTTGGAACCATTAGCGATGACTTTCTCAAAACGCTGGCGCGACATACACGATATTACACATCGTAGTGGTCCAGGAGGAGCAGTAGATGCATCAAGAGCGATGTCATTTTCCGAGACTAGTTTCTTTGCACGCGGCAATGTATTGGGGAGAAGTATCTCAGACATTCGCTTGGGTTCAATAATTTCTGCCAGCTTTGGTCCCAACACTGTAACTCGATCGATCGCGTCTTGAGACTTCCCCATTTGTGCTGTTAGTTTGTAGTGGCCAGAAGCATGAAAAGTAAGTTTTGGATGACCAATAACCTTTGTTGTTATCAATTGCGGCTGACGTAACTCGCCAAGTTCCCTATCTAAAACAAATTCGACTTTGCTACTCCCAGGAAACACAAAACCCATTGTAACTGAACCATCAGCAGTAACATCGGCCCACATGAAGTCAAAGAATTCATCACCACGCTTTACATAGATACGACAGTGTTTTGGGCGTGTCATCTAACTCTCTTTCATCGTCGTCTGAACTGAGCCGCCATGCTATGCAGTAGCATTAATTAATACTTATACGAGAACTACCGGCCTTCTCTGGTTGGACTCGCCTGGTTATGTGCTTTTATGCTCTTCTTCTGTTTCAGAAGAGAAAAGCGGTCAAATCTGCCTTTGACCCTTATTAATGCTGTCTTGTATTTTCCCTGTCTGTTTTTTAATTTTCCTGTCGTATTTTATAAGCTTCGAAATTTTTCTGTTATTAAGGTTTTTGTCTCTTATTGTCTTTCATGGGTCAAAGGCAGACTTGACCCTTTTCCCAGATTTCAGGCGGGAGCAGATCAAGAATCTCGTTGACTATCTTGGGCGGCGTAAAGACCTCGTCGTTGCTTAGATTGGCAAGACAGGTCAATACGTCGGGGTTGTAATTGTTACTGTTCAGCATTGGCTACCCTCAGGAAGTGAATTAAGGGGTACTCCTTCACAGGGGAAGGGATAAACGCCTCCTCTCCGAGATCAGAAAAAAGCAGTTGCTCGGGCTTAGAAAAAAGAGACATCTGCCTCCTTTTTTATTGGGAAGCAATTCATGAAAGGTAAAATCGCGGCGATTGAACATGCTGCCATTGACGGGCGACCACTCGGAAAAGACGATTTTTCGTGGATTATCACCTACTGTCATCAACGAGAGGGCGTCACCACATATGATATTTTTTTCAAGGATGTATTTGACCGCATTTCGGCAATCCTCTTGCGCCTTCTTTTTGAACAAGCTGGTGTATTTTTTGTCGAAGATGTGAAAAAGCCGCTTGCGGCATTCTACGACATTATCTTTGAGGATGTCTATGCCGTAGATACTGGACACGGCAAGAACGGCATACCGCTCATATTCCAACCGGCTCTTACCGTAGCGGTATTCAACAACGCGCAGTTTCCGTTCGAGGATTTCAGTCAGGAAATTGCCCGTGCCGCAGGCAGGTTCAAGAAAACGGGAGTCAATCCGCTCCGTTTCCTGTTTTACCAGGTTAAGCATGGCGTTGACTTCCCGCTTGCCGGTCAACACCTCGCCATGGTCGGCTACCCTTTGTTTTGAGACAACCTGCTTTTCCATGAATTCTGACTTCATCTCCTTATAGGGCTAACGCCGCGGGTGAGGAGCTCGCCCCAGGGACTGGGGCGTGTCTGTCCCGAATCGCTGGTTGGCTTGCGCTTCGCACGCCCTCAGCTCCTCACCCGCGGC
>JAPVVG010000068.1 GCA_028571455.1 Desulfobacteraceae bacterium
AACGATCCCCAGGGTTCGGTTTTTTTGCATATGACTCACCATGTTAGGCAGGAATCGTTGTGTAGAGAGAGGGCAATCTACGATATGGGTGATTTCCCACCCGGAATCCTTCAGAAGGTCAATGTAATCTGAAAGAAAAATGCTCTGTCCTGGATCTTCCTCTACGGCTGCGACTCCTTGAAAGTTTCTCCAGTCAGCATTCATGAAGGCAATACGTGCATGAGCCTTTGTATATTCTCTAAATAGAGGAAAGAGTTCTTTGAAGAATTTCAAATATTCTTTGCGGGAAAGACTTGAGATACTGTCCTTTGTGTATTGGTTTTCCTGTTTTTTGAAATAAGGAGGATCAAAGAAGATCAGGTCGGGCTTGTCTTTTCCCTTGCCTGCCAGCCGTCCTTTTGGAGGGACAGGCCACAGCAGTCCTTCCGGGTTCCACTGGTGAGGCTCGATCTCCGGTCGTGTTTCAGGGCGATTGACTAAATCAAAAGACCAGCATCTTCTATTGAATGCAAGGCAGGTATCCGGAACAACGCCTCCACCGGCCATTGGATCGAAAATAAGGTCTCCCCCCTGTGTAAAATAATAGAGGGTATGGGCAACCAGTTGGGCCGGGATCTGTCCGGGCCAGCTATCCCCGAAACGTTGATCAAGGTCATTGAAATACCAATGATCCCAGGTTCGCAAGCCCCAGTTCAAAGATTCAAACCGGTCCTGATCGCTTTTTCCTTCCAGGGCAATGGACCAGACCAGAGGCTCAGGACAGCCGTTGTGTTCCGATACTTCAGGGACAGAAACCCCCTTCTCTAAGAGCTCCCGGATGGATTGAAAAAGACGTGAGTTGTGGACATGGCTGAGAGCCGTCTTTCGGTTGACCTTCAATCGTGCGGCAATCCTGTCAACAGGAATACCCAATCGATTCATCATAAAAATTTTTGCCTCAAGGCTAAGGGATGGGCTTACACGAGCCCGGCTGAGTTCTGTCTGCCTTTCCTTTTTAGCTGCTTTATCTGCAATATCTTCAATCTCTCTGGCGCTCAGATCCCTGACGTTTATTTGACTGGAATCGCTGCTAACATACCCCATTTCCGAATTGGGAGGCCTTTGAGCATGAGCTGTAAGCCTTTGAAATTCCCCATCAGAAGCTTCCTTGAGTTTTGCCAATGCTCTGGTCTGGGATTTGTTTAGATTATGTTTAATAGAGATATCCTGAACGTCTTCGCAAAAGTCCATTAGCAAAGGAAGGTCATTTAAGTAAAAAGAAAGCCATTTCACAGGCTTAGGTAGGTTTTTAAAAATTTCCTGTACACTTCCAATAAATTTATTGGAAGTCAACTTTGCTTCACTTGCTACTTCATAGCCGAGTTTCTCACTCCTTCTTACAGAATCAAGTTTGCCTAATAATGTCTTCACCCGATCTGCTGGTTTCTTGCCCATTGAGGCATATTGTGTATCTTCGATCAGTTCTGCATCCACGATTTCCGCAATGGCTTCAATAGTTTCAATCGAGGAGAGGTCTTCACGCTGAAGGTTTTCGGCAGCGGATATGCGCCGGGCTTGAAGGTTACTTGCAATAACGATTTGAGCCTGAATGGTTTCCATCTCAGTAAAGTCCCGGACGGCTCGCAATCTTCGTTCTCCGGCAATCATTTCATAACCATCGCTTTTAGGGCGGACGATAATCGGCTCAATTAGTCCCTCTCGTTGAATGCTCGCAGCAAGTTCTTTCAGTTTATCCTCATCAAAGTGTCTGCGATGTTGATAAGGAGAGGGATCGATCTTTTTGACATCAATAACGCTATGTTTATAATCGAGCTCACTATGTAGTGTTTTTGACATGGCATGAAGAGAAAGAAAAAGGATTTCTGGGACGCCCTTCACATTTGCAGTTTTAGAACAACAATCCCCTGTATATAAATATGCTCCAAAACCGAATTTATTTAATTATTTCTATTGTTTGTTGAAGCTAATCTTTTTTTAGCTATATTTAAGTATTCTATATTATTATCAATGCCGACAAATTTTCGATTTTGTTTTTTACATACAACTCCTGTTGTACCACTTCCGCAAAATGGGTCGAAAACCAGGTCTCCTGTGTTACTGGATGCTAATATAGCTCTTTTAATAACCCCTTCCGGCTTTTGTGTTGGATGTTTGCCAAAAACTTTTTCAGAATGATCAACCGATGGCATTTTCCAAATATCTCTCCATACAGATTTTATTGCTTCCCCGTTTGAAATAGTTTTTAGTGTTTTATAATTAAAAGTATGTCTTGATTGTTTTGTTTTTGCAGCCCAAATAAGATGTTCAGAGGCATGGGTAAAATATCTACGCGTTAAATTTGGAGGAGGATCTTTCTTTTCCCATACAATATTGTTTAGTATTTTAAAGCCTAACTCCTGTAAAGCAAATCCAACTGAGAATATATTATGGAATGTTCCACAAACCCAAATCGTACCATTTGCTTTCAAAATCCGCTTACTTTCTGACAACCATTTCTTATTGAAATTATGAATAGATTCAATATCACGTGATTTATCCCACTCCCCTTTATCTACACATACCTTTTTTCCACTACTACATGTTATACCGCCAGATGATAAGAAATAGGGCGGATCTGCAAAGATAAGATCAACACAATTATCTGGTATGTTTGGCAGGAATGAAAATGTATCTAAGTTATATAATTTAATTTTATTCTCAAAATCATAATAAAATGGTGAAAAATTATTTTCAGCAATTTGTAACTGTACATCAAACTCAAAATTATTGTTATAATACTTCATAAGATTTAATCATGACCACCGGTATAACCCATGGGGTTAGCTTTGAGAGTCCGGTAGCGCATGGTTATGTGCTATAAATCATTTGCCTTTGATGATTTGCTCTATAAATCGTTTTACCTGGTTGTTTATCTGGCTTTTCCATTCCGGAGCGTCATAATTACTCAAAGCACGACATTCTGTAATCAGTTCTCTGATTTTATTCGGGGTCAGTCTTCCAGCTTTAAAGCCGGTTTCAAAGAGTTTGGAAAAATCATCAAGCCTGATTGGAATGATCTGAAGCGAGAGCTTGCTATCATCAGGTTTGTACCAGTTGCCGCTTTTAAACGTTTCAGCGGTGTTACTGTCTATGTTTAAAGCTATAAATAGTCCATATACACGTTTACCTGTATTTTCATGTTGCTCGGCTATTTCAGCAACATGTCGACGTACCGGCTCACCTTCGACGGCTTCCTGCCGGGATGATGAGGTTAATGTTACTTCGACAACCAGAACATAATCTTCGAATTCAAAGATGAGATCAGGCCCTCTGCCCGGCGCCGGTGCGATCGGCAAAAAATCCTGGTCAATTTTAAATCGTCTGGCTTCCCAAGGTTTGTTTGTCAGTGAATTAATGGCTAAAAAAGCTCTCCAAAGAACCCACTCAAAGTAAGCTGGCGCTTCTCCGGCTGGTATGCTTATCACTTCATCCTTGAAAGAAATTTTCCTGCCCGGTTTTTCAAGGGCAAGCATGTAGCATAAGATTTCTTCCCAATTTATAATTTGTTTATTTGCAAATTCGTTTTCTTTTATCCGGCTCAATTGCCCTTCTATGTCGTGGCGAATATTTGAGAGTTCTTGAGGGGTTTTATCTTCGAGTTTCGGGAGGGCATCGTAATGTCAACCGAAAATTGACCACCTGTGCTAACCGAATTTTGACCACCCTGAGCCATGTGTATAATTCGGGATGATAAGGGGAGATCATCCCAGACCTTCCTTATTGTGATCCTGTTTTTATTCGTGTAAGAG
>JAPVVG010000069.1 GCA_028571455.1 Desulfobacteraceae bacterium
CCGCCAAGAGATCCCTGATGGAAAAAGGAAAGAAAAGCGCCTGTTGCCGCAAATATTGCCATGATCCCGTGCATGTTATGGCTAAGGTTATGAAAAAACGGCACCCTGTCTATCTGCCTGTTCTCAAGAATAAGGGGAATATATTCAATGGTCAGAACCGCAAAATAGCATGAAAGACAAAATGCAACTTCAGTCAGCATGGAATGAACATTTGCATGCCAGAAAATAAACCACCCTCTCAGGGGTTGCCCAATATCGATCGCAAGAATTAAAAGCGCGGAACTGTAACAGATAAACCCTATTAAAACAGCATAGTTTATAATATTTTTCAGTTCATCCTTTCCGAAAATATATCTTAACAAACCGGTAAAAAAGGCTCCTCCGCCAATGGCAATAACCGCCAGGTCAGCCCAGATCCATAGAGCAAACCCGTAAGCATCGTTCATGTTTGTCTGGTTAAGCCCCTTAAACCAGCATAGCAACATGGCAACAACGCCCCATAACAGCACAGCGCCGAAAACAACAATCCAAAAGATAAATTTCCCAAATGAACAGCGTTTAACGCCCTCGGGTATTAATGCAGAATCCATAAATTATGTGCTCCTAAAATATATGCGGTTATAACTTTTTTAATGGTTTCCCTGTCAACTCTCGTTTTCAATATAATTATCTCCTGCCCGTTTGACCCACTCACGGCTTGAAAGATAGTAAACTTTGGGATTGGTGCCCAGTCTTTCAAGCAGCCGGAATGCATGAGGATTCATCGGCCGCCCCCCATGTTTATGGTCGGGTTTTGCTATTTGAGTTACAGCATGACCCGGATTGTTCAGATCGCCGAATATAATAGCGCCGGCAGGACATGCCTGGGTGCATGCAGTTTGATATTCATGCTCCTCTAACTTGCGGCGGCCTTCAATATACGCCTTGTTCATCGCCAGTTGATGTCTGTGGAAGCAAAAGCTGCATTTTTCCACCACACCTCTCATGCGTGGAGAAACATTCGGGCTTAAGTATTTTTCCATACCATCGGGCCAGACAGGATCCCACCAGTTAAAATAGCGCGCATGATACGGGCAGGCCGCCATACAGTACCTGCATCCAAAGCAGCGCGTATAAACCTGGCTGACAATCCCTGTTTCGTGGCTATAGTCGGTAGCGACCGCCGGGCAAACAGATACGCATGGCGCATGGCCATGCTCTCCCTCGCAATGCATACAGGGTCTGGGGAGATAGCATATGTCGGCTTCAGGGAATTTTTTGCCGTTTGTCAACTTGTAAACACGCATCCATGTAATGCTGAGGAGCTTGTCTGATTCGTCCTTTTTAAACGGAACGTTATTTTCAGCCATACAGGCCGCCATACAGGCTCCGCATCCGGTGCATTTATCAAGATCTATGACCATCCCATACTTTCTGGCTTTTGTGTGTTCGTGCTGTTCTTTCATCAAAACCCCATCCTTTGATTTATGCTCTTGTCAGCTTGGCCCTTATTCCCCAGGCTGCGTTCAGACCGGAAACAAGATCTTCGACCGGACCGATGAGTTCGTTAAAATTAATACCCTTATCAACCAGGTATTCGTCATAGGCTGTATGACCCAGCCCTCTGGGCAGGGCTACAATGCCGGGCATAATTCCATCAAAATGATGAATCCTGACCTTTGCCTGACCTTTTGGAGTGCTCAAAATTGCATGCCTGCCTTCAACAAATTCTTTTGCTGTTTTTGGATTAACTTCGACAACGATCTCTTTGCCCTTAAGGACTGTATCCTCTACAGTTTTTATGGCAAAGGGCGGAGCTCCAATAAAACCGCTTGCAAGTCTCATGGAATCATACGGTATGAGTATAAGGGGATAAGACTGCTTATCCCCTTCAATCTTTATTGATTCTGCCCCACCCTTGTTAAGAAACTCAAATTTTCCGGAAGGTGTACTAAATGCGCTTTCCCAGACCGCGGGTTTGAAATTAGAATCAGACCAGAATCCATCATTAATTAATTTATCCCATTTATTTCCCAGTGTTTTCTTTAGGCAAGCTTCATAACTTTCCCAGGGAAAAGCATCTGCTATCCTGCCGCCAAATGATTTTGCTATGAGAAGTATCACATCGCCCACATGTTTTGTATTAAACTGTGGCTTTACTACCGGCTTTGCAAGGCCTATAATCGGTTTTTGCAGTCCAACCGGCGTCGGCACATCTTCATAGCGTTCAAGAAAAACATGGTTCGGAAGGATAAGATCGGAATTTGCAGCGGTTTCATCCATATATGAAGAAAAACTTACAACAAACGGCACTTTATTAAACGCCTCTTTTACCGCATTGCTGTCAGGTATTGTATAAACCGGATTGGCGCCTACAACAAAAAGAGCTTCGATAGGATAATCTTTCCCGGAATTAATAGCGTCGGGCAACCTGTCTAACAGATATCTTGTATCCGGATATCTTTTGCTCCCTGCGCCGTCAATACGAGCCTTATTCCTACCATCTGCGGCAACGCGATCCATTTCTACTTCAGGCCATTTTATATAATCAGGATCAGGAACAGCCCAGACACCTCCTTTTTTATTGATATTGCCGACAAGTGCATTTAAGGCATGCACGGCCATAAATTCGTTCAGACTGCCCGGTGTTTCTCCCTGGCCACGACCGCAAACCGCCAGCGGTTTTGATGCGCGTGCAAAGCTTTTAGCCAAAGATTCTATTGTGGAAGCGGATACACCGGTAATCTTTGCGACATCATCAGGGCTGAATTCATTAAGCACAATCTGCTTAAATTCTTCAAAGTCAGAAGAATAATTATTAACAAAGTTAGTGTCATACATCGATTTTTGGATAATCACATGAGCAATACCCAAAGCCAAAGCAGCTTCTGTTCCCGGATTTATGGGGATCCATTTATCCGATTTCGCAGCCGTATTGGACAGACGAGGTTCGATCTGCACCACCTTGCCTTGTTCTTTCCATATACTATTTGCCTTGATCATACGCACCGGCGAACCCCAGCCCTCTATCAGTCCGCTTCCAAAGCTCAAGACAAAATCGGCATTTTCAACATCAAATCCAACTGAAGCCTGCACACCCTGCATAAGATACATTGTAAGCTCGTATGAGTCCTGAATCGATGGAATGCGTATAAAGTTTGGAGAACCATATACCGTCAAAAATCTCCCTAAAAGGTGAGCCACTGTTCCGCGATCAGCACCGGAAATACAGGCAACAGTGTGGGACTTGCCTTTTTCTCTTAACTCACCAAGTTTTTTTACAACCTCTGCAATGGCTTCATCCCAGGAGATCTTTTCCCATCTTCCTTCACCTCTCGCTCCTATCCTTTTTAATGGGGTTTTGACGCGTGTGGGGCCATAAAGCAGTTGAAGGCCCGATAGGCCCAGAACACATATGCCACCATCATTTACAGGGTGCCCTTTCATACCCTCTATTTTAATTGCTCGATCATTGACCTTGCGAACAGTAATACCGCAACCACCGGGGCAGAGTGTGCAGATAGAATCTACATGACTGACCTCTCCATCCTCCGGCACAGGAGTCCATGGCCACATCTGTGTCCATATAGCAGAGTCGTCCATCAGCTTTGCTGGCAATGGTGAAAGGGCTGTGCCGGCTGCACCGCCAATTATCAATGATAAAAAACTTCTTCTACTTACCTTCATAAGATTCTACCCCTTAAAATATTGCTAATAAACTAATGAGGTTATCAGCCTATTTATGGCATACAAAACATGCATCTTTTTCTATATGAACTCTTATCTGACTACTCGCCGGTTTTTCATAAGGTCGAGGCATCCAGCTTATAGGCCATGGAAGTGTCTCGACTGTTTTTGGAACCGCTCTGTTTTCTGCATGACATTCAGCGCAATCATCCATTTTCATCCGGTCCCAGGTATTCTTCTTGAGCCCGGCGATGTTTTTCCCCCAAATATCACGGCTGTAACCTGTAAACCTGTTTTCTTCGTAAACTCTTGAGTGTGTTGATTCGCCGATATATCCGTGACATATGACACAATCCACTTTTCCCATCTTGATATGGGCTGCGTGGGAAAAGAAAACGGAATCAGGCTGTCTTGAATAAATAAGCCACGGTACCTCCTTTCCTTTTGCCACATACTCCTCGACGAACTTGAGCTCCTCGGGGTCTTCTCCCATGACCTCTTCGTGACAATCAACGCACTGGGCAAGTTTCGGCACTCCGGAAAAGGAGCCGTCTTCACGGAAATAATGACAGCTTTCACACCCCTCCTCAACAGTGCCAACATGAAGAACATGATTGAAATCAATCGGCTGCTTTTTTTGAGAATAGAGAAGCTTCGGAAAAATCCACCATCCAACCGCAAGACTTCCCACAAGCCCAATAATAAAAAACAGGATAATGAATCCCAAACCGCCATTATCCTGTTTTTTTTCGTTTACTTTCGGGGGTGACGCTGTTTCTACCTCATCGACAGCTTCTGCAGAAACATCAGCTTCTGCAGAAACCTCTTTAGCCTTATCATCTGATGTACTCATGGAAACTCCATAAAGTTTTGATTAATGACAAAGATACCTTAATTAATAAGTAATTTTTGTGTATATATCTATAAATATCATTTCTGTCAAGAAAAAATTATTATTATCCCTGTCCATAACTATGCAAACCTGGCAAAAGATTCACGCCAAAATATGTAAAAATCACAGCCATAAATCCTATTATGGAAAGATAGGCGATTTTCTTTCCTTCCCAGCCTCTCATCATCCTTGCATGCAATAGTGTTGCATAAACAAACCAGGTTATCAGAGACCATGTCTCCTTTGGATCCCATGACCAGTAACTTCCCCAGGCTGAATTAGCCCATACAGCCCCTGTTATTATTCCGACTGTCAGAAATAAAAAACCAAGGGTTACCATTTGATGCGTTAATTCATCCAGAGTGCTGTAATCCGGGAAATGATTAAACAAACCGGTTTTGCCCCCTGTTTTTTTTTGTTTAAAAAGATATATGAGGCTTACACCAAAAGCGATTGCAAAGGCCGCGTATCCAATAAAACAGGTGACTACATGGGCAATAAGCCAGTTGCTTTTTAATGCAGGAATCAGGGGCTGTATACGATCATTAATGTTTGGGGAAAGTGAGGCATAAGCCATGGCCAGAAAGGCAAGAGGGGTCGCAAAGGCTCCTATTATCCGGTTTTTATAGGTCTGCTCAACTACAAGATATATAACTCCGATAGTCCACGCAAAAAAGACAAGGGATTCATACATATTTGAAAGGGGGGCATGACCTATTCCAAGCCTGTAAGATTCAATCCATCGCAAAGCAATACCCCCGGTATTGCTGACAACACCAATTATAGCTATCCATGTGGCAATCCTGCCGGGCAACTGTTTCTTAAAAACCCAGGAAACAATATATAAAAATGCCGCCACGCCATATATAAATGTTACAATTGATAACAAATTCGAACTGTTCATTAATTAATCCTTAAATATTGATGAATTCGTAAAAAGCCGAATTCATCAGGTGTTAAGTGTTAGGTGTTAAGTGTTAGGTTAAAGCAAATGTCTGTTTAATCATACACTTAACACCTAACACTTAACACCTAACACTTGCTCAAGCTTTTCACTATCTTTTTTATCCTGGTTTGCATTCCAAGTTTATTTTTGTTTGCTGTCCCTGCTACCATAATCCTGCTGCTTTTTCCGCTTTTGCTTATTTCAACACAAAGTCTTTGATGGGACATAAAAAAGGTTATAAAACATCCGATAATTATTATTACAAACCCTGAATAAACGACTAAGACACCGGGATCTCTGGTTACCTGCAGGCCTGTATAATAGCTATGATCATAATCTTCCACAGAAATGACCAGATTGCCCTTTCTCATCCTGTCAAACTGGGGAAAACGCAAAGGCATTATGACATGAACAGGGTTTCCATTATTAGGGGTAAGAATGCCCATAAAGGTTTCCCCAAGATTATAACCTCCGAAATCGAATGAGTTCCTGTAGCCCTTGATAAGTAATTGCCCCATATCTTCCGGCAAATCAAGCTGCTTCCCGACACTTGCCTTTTTAGTATATCCAGCGCTTGTTGAAACACTTTTAAAATTTAATGTAATTTTTTTTGGCGGAAGCGTTCCATAATTAGACTGAAAAATATTTATACCCCTGTAACGAAGAGGGGCATTTACGATAATGTCCTTTGTTAATACAGGATTACCCTGTTCAAGTATGGTTAAGGTGGATCGGTATTCGCTTGGCATTCCAGAATCATAAAATTTGATATTAAAATCATCACACCTGATTTTAAAATTTAATTTCTGTGCTTCGCCGGTATTATACAGTCTGATACTATTAACTGTCTTACCTTCAGGAATATTGACAAATCCTTTAAAACCGAAAATCGAACCTATCAGACCGCCGATCAGCAACAGAATAACGCTAAAATGAATAACATAAACACCGACGCGGGTCCAGCGTCCTTTTTCAGCAAAAATACAAAGCCCATTGTCTGTTTCTTCAATCCTTTTGTATCCATAGCTTCTGGAAACAATCGGCACATATATTCTTTTCAAGTCTTCGGGCGAACGGCTGTCAGTAAATTCTTCCTTATCAGAAAGATTCCTGAATTTTGAAACGTTAAAAGAAGGATTTTTAACAGATAATATCTTCCATAAGGCAGAAAATCTGTTTATTGAGCAGACAACAATATTAGTTGTCAGCATAAGAAGCAGAAACTGAAACCACCACGAATGGTACATATCAAAAATATCAAAGGCTGATAATATGTTATAAAGAAATTCACCATATTCATTCAGGTATTCATCAGGTCTCTTATTTTGAGGAATAATTGTCCCGATAACAGAAGTAACAGCCAGCGACAGAAGAAGAACAACGGTTAGCCTTACTGACGCAAATAATTTCCATAACCTGCCGGAAAAATTGGCAGATCCTGTCTTTTTGTTCATCATTTGTCCTTATCCATATATATTCGACAGCCTTAAAAGTTGTTTTTTTATTTTATACGATCTGTCAAATCAAACTAAACTTTTTATCAGAATATGTAACCGTTCACGGCTTGAAATTGGAAACTTGAAATTGGAAATTGGGGATAACAGTACAACAGCATGAAAGCCAAATTTCCAATGGATGTTTACAAGCTGGCGATTGAACGTATTCAATTTTGGCCGAGTTTTTCAACTATTGCTTTTTTTGTTTTCTCGTTCCCATGCTCCAGCGTGGGAATGCATACCATATGGGTTCCTACGCCGGAGCATGGGAACCAGGTAAATTTCTAGTTTCCAATTTCAAGTTTTAAGCCGTGAACGGTTACGCATAACTTTACTATTAAGACAGATAAATAAATAACTGACAAGCATTTTATATTTTTAATCCCTTTGTTTTGGTTTAACAATAATTACTGCTGCTTTATCGTTGTCCAGATATTGTTTTGCCAGAGCAGACAGCTCTTCTTTTGTGATGGAAGCATAATCATTCATTATTGTTCGGCTCCAGTCAAGCTGCCGAGGATGCTTTTTCGATCCTGAAAGAACAGTATTTAGCCAGTAATAATTACTTTGCAGCATATCCTTTATGCCTGTAAGCGCCGGCCTGATGACACGCATCAACTCCTCATCGCTTACTCCGGTGACGACGAGATCTGATATGATTTTCTTTATTTCTCCAACCACCATCTTACTTTCTTTTGGATCAACATGGATAAAGGCTTGAAACACCCCATATCCAGGATATGCCCGGCTCGGCCTGTTGTATGCAACAAAGGAATAAGCAGCCCCTAATTTTTCCCGAATCCTTTCACGCAACCTTTCTGAAACAATATCTGCCAGCACTGAAAAAAGGCGTGTTCTATGAATATTCCACAGGTCTTCAGTTGGATATGCAACAACTACAAGACCTTTTGGAATTTTAGTTGCAACATTTATTTCAAGTGTTTGAGCAACAGGAAATTGGGGCAATCTTAACATTTTCTGTTTATAATCGCGTCGCTTAGGAAGGGTCCCAAGATATTTAGAGGCTATATCAACTATTGCATCAATATCAAAATCACCAACTACTGAAACATCGATTTTATCGTGCCTTAATGATGCGCCAAGCCATGATTTAACATCATTAAGGGTCAACTGTTTGAACATATTATAAGATGGAAGCCCGAAACGGCTGTCTCCTCCGGCTAAAAAGCGCTTTCCCGCAAGACTCATGGCGCCGTCGATTGAACTGGAAAGTTTAAGATGTTTTTGTCTGAACCGCTCCATGGAAAGTTTATAAGCATCTGCCCTGTATCCCGGATCTGTCAAATGAGCATAAAGGAGCTGAAACAGCAATAGCACCTCTTTTGATACTGTTTTGCCTTTAAAGAAAAAACAATCTTCCTTGACAGAAAAATTAACATCTGTGTTTCTTCCGGCCAGGGCGCGTTCAATTTCATCCCTTTCGAGTTTGCCAAGCCCGCTTTCATTAATTACTTCCGAACTTAAAGCAGCAAGTCCGGGTTTATCCGCCGGTTCGACAGCTCTGCCCAATCCAAAGGACAGATTAACAAGCACCTCATCGGCCTCAAAATCTGTCTTTTTTAGGGTCAGGCTGACGCCGTTCTCAAAATCAACCTGGATAATGCCAAGTTCCGGGATCTCGGTTCTACTGCTGATTTTCCCCTTTTTTTCACGTTCCGGCAGATAAGGAAAAACCGGCGCCTTTATTTCAGCCGGTCTTGATACACCAATCATACAGCTTTTATTATATGCGGCAAGTATCAGTTCTTTTGGTTTTTCATTAATACTTTTCAGCTCAACATTTCCTGTAACAAGCACAAGCCTGTGTTCAGGCGCCCAACTCTCCTTGAATGAATCATGCGCCTGCTTTAATGTCAGGGAATTAATAACCGGAGACAGAAGATCTCTTTTTTGCTTTGGGGAAAGAAAAACCATGTCTCTATTGAGATGCATTATTATTTCGCGCGCCAGTACCCGGCTTTCCCGTGTTGACGCCTTTTTTACGGCATTATCCAGCTTTGATTTGAAATCCTTTTTTACCCTCTCAAGCTCTGACTTAGTAAACCCGTGTTTCAATGCCCTTCTCAGGGTTTGCTCAAGAAGCGCAAGTGATTTGCCCCAGTTCTCAGCACTGCTTTCTGCTGTAATCTCGGCGGATTCTATCTGATTCTTAAAAATACCGCTGCTGATGGAAGCCGAGGTAAAGGGTGTATCAGGCTTGCTTACCAATACATCCAGCCGGCTTTGAACAATTTGATCCGCAATATCCTTAATAAGTAATCTTTTCTGAAAATCAAAGGAATCAGGCTGTTGCACAATTTTTCTTATTACCTCTATGCTGACCGTGGTATTTCCGGTTTCCTTTTCAAAATGATAAAATGGTTTGATCCCTTTATGATTTATCCTGCCCAGATCCGGTTCCGGCAAAGGGGAAGCCTTTGCAGATAACCCAGAAAATTTTTCATCTATAAGTAAGGCAGCCGAGCCGGCATCAAAGTCCCCCGCCATTACAAGTATCATTTTTTCCGGCCGGTACCATGTATCATAAAAATTTTTAAACATTTTACGGTCTGCATTTTTAATAAAATTTTCCAGGCCTATGGGAAATCTTTTCGATATTTTGGCTTCAGGAAACTCAAACCTCATAATTGAAACAAACCTGCGATACGACGCAGAATCACGTGTACGCTTTTCAGCCAGGACAACCCGCCGCTCCCTGTCTATCTCCGGTTCCGGAAAAATGGCGCCTTCTGCAAAGTCTTTCAGCACAGTAAGCCCTTTTTCCAGGCTTTGCCTGTCTCCCTCTGGCAAAAGTATATCATAAACCGTTTCATAATATCCTGTATGCGCATTTGCGTCAGGACCAAACTTCATTCCTATGCTCTGGAAGTATTTTACGAGTTCTCCGGGCTTGAAATGAGTTGAACCACAAAAAAGCATATGTTCAAGAAAGTGAGCCAGTCCTTGCTGCTGGTCAGATTCATGCATAGATCCAACCTGAACCTTCAGATGCATGCTCACCCTGTCCTTTGGTTTTCGGTTTTCCATCAATAGATACCTGAAGCCGTTTGGCAACCTTCCGAACACAAGGGATGGGTCTGGAAGAAGCTCGCTTTTTTCATGCGGCCACTTTGTCTGAAAACAGGGGTTGTCAACAGCGGCATTCGCAACTGTTAAATACTTACCGGCCTCATCTCTTTGACGCTCAGTAATTGAAAAAGATAATGCAACTAAAAAAATAAGGCTATAGACTGAAAATTTTAAGCTGGACAGTTTTTTCAGCATTGTAAAAATCCTTTAACTTCATTATGGTAATAAATTTCTCTCCATCAAAAGAATTAAACAGGCTTTAAATGACCGCCTTCTAAAACAGAAAACAAAATCATAACTATTATTGCTTGAATGACCCCGCCAATGATGCAGACCCCTACAGCTCGCAGTGTGCTCTGATAATCAAGAGCTTGCCTTACAGCAATAACCATAGTTATTAACATCCAAATCGAAGTGATCAGAAAAATTATTCCGGCTGTTCCAGGTATGATAGCCAATACCCTAATTATCCCTGGAGAGCTTGCAAATCCGATGGTTCGCAATAGTTCACCAGGGTGGGCTTTGGTCTGCGGCTCAGGAAGAATTTTAACGCCGACAAAATATGCAATATATGCCCAGGCGTACCAGGTGATGATCGCCATGATCGCCCCGATAACGATTCCCTTTGCTCCTGTTATTCCCATGCTTCCTATGCCTGCTGCTATACTGGAAAGAACAACAACCCCCATGGCCTGGCCCGTTGCTCCTTTATCAGCCTCAACCTCTTCATATAGATTAACATCGAGCTTGGCAGCACGAACAATACGATTTATATAATTTTGCATTTAACCTCCAACAGTAATATCTATGACATTCCAATTGCCCTATCCCTCTTATTTAATAATGCGACTAAAACGAGCCGATTTAGACAGGGCTTCAAGACTTTGCCAGATCCATTCCTCCTGATGGGGCTCAAGGGTTATGATAGGTCTCAGTCGATTTTCCTCCAAAAATCTGAACAAAATCTCAAAATCGATCTTTCCTGTGCCGATTGCCCAATGATCATCCCATGTTCCGTCATTGTCGTGGAGATGGATCTGTTTCAGGAAAGGCCCCAGGGACTTTAGCCAGACCTCAATGCTGGTTTCAGAAAAAACATACACGTGGCCTACATCAAAACAGAAACCCACTCTTGTCGAATCTAATCCTTTCATCAGCCTGAAAAGCATCTCAGGCGTTTTTTCAAAAACATTTTCAATAACCAGAGCTGTACCCGCGCCCCGTATATCATCAATAAGTGGCATCCATGTCTCAATGGCTGTCTCAAGCCACTCTTTTTCCACTTCATGATATCTGTTTTTATCATAACCGGTATGGCAGACAATAGACATTGGTTTAAACACCGGTATTAGGTCGAAAACCTGCCTGAGGCGCTCCCGGGTCGTTCTCAAAATCTTTTTATCCATGGCTCCCGGCGCCAGGTCATAGAAAGGTCCATGCAGGGTAATAGAAAGGCCCTCCTGTTGAAGAATAGAGGCTATGTCCGAAAAGTCTTTTCTGGAATATGTATCGATGACTTCTCCGTCAAGCGAAATCTCAGGATTGACCCTGTTCTTCAGAACCAGGGACAGATATTTTTCTTTAAGCAGCCTGAAGGGCATAGATATCTGGACGTTTTTTATAATATCTTCAAACATTGCTATTTAGATCGTTTCTCTTCTCTCTCAAAGACAAAAAGCCTTTAGCAGGCCTGCCATGATACGCCTGGCAAGCTAAAGGCTTTTTGTCTTTACGTTAAGCCGGGTTAGCGCAAAAAAATAAACAGAAAACTTCAAAGAACCGGTCAACTATTATTTTTTAATATAAATGCCGCGCTCCTTTGCGAGAATTTGCCCTTTCTTTGCAAGCTTGTAAAGAGCATTGCTGAGCTGCCTGGAAACAAGGCCGGTTTTTTCTTTCAGCCCGGCAATTGTTGCGCCCTTTCTGCTTCTTTTAATTACGCTAAATACTGCTTCAAGGGCGGTCATCTGCTTTGCGGTTTTTTTCTTTACACCTGGTTTTTTTGCCTTTGCTGCAGTGGTTTTTATCTTTTTAGCAGCAGCAGTTGCCTTAGGCGCTTGCAGTTTGTTTATCTGCGTTGAAATTTGATCAACCTGCTTAGAAAGCGCTACAAGAGATTTAGATATCAATTTTAATCGAGCCTGCAATTTTTTCATCTAAATATTCCTCCTTAAAATTAAGTAATTAACAAGTTCTTTGTGGGTGAAAAATAGACCCTCTACAATATGTTGAAAATTTTCATTTCAAAGATTCGTAACATACCCATGATTACAAGTCAACAAAAAGAAGAACTAATAATTGACAATAAATAAAACTTATGCAAAATTATTTTAATAAGTGTAGCCGTTCACGGCTTGAAACTTGAAATTAGAAAGTAGAAATTAGGGAGAGATGAAACGAGTTTACGAGTTGGATGTCTACAAACTGGCGGAAGAGTTATCAGATATGGTTTGGCACGACTTTGATAAGTGGAACAAAA
>JAPVVG010000070.1 GCA_028571455.1 Desulfobacteraceae bacterium
ATCAACTGCTTGATTATTGTGTTGATAAGCTTTCATCATATATTCATATTGACAAGAAGAAATTTTGTTTGTGTTATAAGTACTGCGCAATAACAAGAAATCTTCAAATGCTTGGCGCGTTCGGGTATTTAAGCCTGGTTAGGGGAAAAAATTACTTTGAGCAATTTATTCCAGCAGCAGTAAAAACTTTGAGATATAATCTTTCCGCTGATGAAGGTACAGAATTCCCGCGCTTAAAATCGGCGGTTTCGAGAGTTAAAGATTTTAATCACGAAATCACGAAAGTACGAAAATCCTGATATTTTTTCCGCTTCGCGTCCACCCCTCTTGTTAGAGGGGATTTGAGAGGATTAACCGAACAGGTCGATATTTTTTTCGTATTTTCAATGTTTCGTGCTTTCGTGATAAATTAAAAATTAACAGAATTCATTAAAAAACAAGGGGGAAGCAAAATGAACAGGATAAAAATCATGGTAAACGGCATTCCAGGCAACATGGCGGTGAATGTGGCAAAACATGCCCTTGATGACGAGAGATTTGAAGTTATTCCATACTCTTTTACCGGCCCTGAAATCGCTGAGACTCAATATGTTATAGATTCTTTAAGCATAACCCTTATCCAGCCGGAAAAAAAGAAGCAGGCTGTAACCGGAATAGTTGACAGGGAGGTTTCCTTTATTAGTGTGGATTATACACATCCTCTGGCTGTAAACGGCAATGCAGAGTTTTACTGCAAGCACAATCTTCCCTTTGTGATGGGCACTACAGGAGGAGACAGGAAGCTTCTTGAAGATACGATAAAAAAATCTTCCATTCCCGCTGTAGTAGCGCCTAACATGGCAAAACAGATAGTTGGTTTTCAGGCCATGATGGAGTATGGGGCAAAATCATTTCCCGGTCTTTTTAAAGGATATTCACTTACGGTCAGGGAAAGTCATCAGAAAGGCAAGGCAGACACCAGCGGAACCGCCAAGGCAATGATAAGGTATTTCAACGAGCTTGGCATACCTTTTACTGAAGAGGAAATTATAAAGGAACGTGATCCTGAAACTCAAAAAGCAAAGTTGGGTATTCCGGAAAAATATCTTTCAGGGCACGGATGGCACACATATACCCTGATTTCAGAAGACCGGACAGTGCGCTTTGAATTTACACACAACGTAAATGGTCGTGATATATATGCTAAAGGAACCCTTGATGCCATTTCCTATCTTCAGAAAAGAATAGAAGAGGGGGCAAAGGGGAGGATGTTTACGATGATAGATGTGTTAAAACAGACGTAACTATTCAGGTAGGCACAGAGGGGCAAAGGCACAGAGGGGCAAAGGCACAAAGGCACAAAGGCACAGAGGGGCAAAGGCACAAAGGCACAAAGGCACAAAGGCACAAAGGCACAAAGAAAATATGAACCTGTATTATTTGAACAGAGATGAATTCGATAAGCTATATGAATTAAGCTGAGAGATAGAACGAATGCTTAGCAGTTTAATCAGGAAGTTAAGCGGTAAATAGGCAAGACAACTTTGTGCCTCTGTTGTGCCTCTGTGCCTTTGTGCCTTTGTGTGCTCTGTGTGCTCTGTGTGCTCTGTGAACTCTGTGGTAAAAGTTTTTTTTGCAGATGGTTTGTTACATAATGCTAAAGTATTACAAAAAATTAATATTTATTTTTATTTTATTTCTGGCCGCCCCTTCCATTGCCGGTGAGCTGTTTCCCAAGAAAGGCTGGTCAGACAAAGCGAATCCGCTTGCAAGCGGGTATGCTGTGCCGGGAGGCGAGATTTCCATATTTGCAGGCCAGTACCCGAAAAGCCTCAATTACTACCTTGATAACAATGTTCTGTCTGCAGAGATATTTGGAGCCATGTTCGAGTCTTTGCTGTCCATAAATCCTGTTACGCTGGAGTATGAACCTGGCCTTGCTGAAAAATGGTTGATATCTGACGACAAAAAGAGCTTTACCTTTTATATTGACAGAAGGGCCAGATGGAGCGACGGCGCCGCAATAACCGCACAGGATGTAAAATGGACTTATGATGCCATAATGGATCCAAAAAACCTCACAGGCCCGCACAAATTGGATATGGAGCGTTTTCAGCCTCCTGTTGTGATCGATAAATATACAATATGTTTTACTGCTAAAACTGTTCACTGGAAAAACCTTGGCGTTGCAGGGGGTTTTCATATTCTTTGCAAGCATGCATACGAGGGAAAGGATTTCAACAAACTCAATTTTGAGTTTCCTGTAGTTTCCGGTCGTTACAAACCTGGGGAAATCAATGAAGGAATTTATATTGCTTTAAAGCGACGTGAAGACTGGTGGGATATAAGCTCCAAAAGATCTAAGGGGACAGGGAACTTTCAATCAATGAAATTCAAGTTTTTTGCTGAAAGGGAAAATGCATTCGAGGCATTTAAAAAGGGCATGATCGATCTTTTCCCCATATATACTGCCAGGATATGGGTTAATGAAACCAAAGGGGCCGATTTTTTAAAAAGCCGGATAATAAAGCAAAAGATATATAATCATCACCCAATCGGTTTCCAGGGATTTGCGATGAATACGAGAAAGCCGCCCTTTGATGACATTAGAGTTCGCAAGGCAATGGCGCTTCTTCTTGACAGAAGAAAAATGAACGCCGCCCTGATGTATGGCCAGTATTTTCTTCATAAGTCATATTTTGAAGATCTATATACAAAAGAGCATCAATGCCCGAACCGGTTGCTTGAGATGGACAAAGAAAAGGCCAGAGACCTTCTCGGGCAGGCTGGATGGGAGGTGAATCCAAAAACCGGATTTTTTGAAAAGGACGGGAGAGTATTTGCCTTTAAATTTTTAACCAGAAGCTCTTCTTCCGAGAAGTTTCTGGCCATATACGCCGAAGACCTGAAGGATGTTGGAATAGAGCTTGTCATCGACAAAAAGGACTGGGCCGCGTGGGCAAGGGATATGGATGAGTATAATTTTCAGATGACATGGGCTGCGTGGGGCTCGGGTATTTTTAAAGACCCGGAGAGCATGTGGTCGTCAAAAGAGGCTGACAGGAAGGCGGGAAACAATATTACCGGCTTTAAAAACCCGCTGGTAGATCAACTTATAGAAAAACAAAAGGCTGTTTTTGATATAACAAAGCGAAATGAAATATACCGGCAAATTGATCAGATTATTTATAATGCTTATCCGTATGTGCTTTTATGGAATATCAATTATACAAGGCTTCTTTACTGGAATAAATTCGGCACCCCGGATACTGTTTTATCCAAATACGGAAATGAAAGCAGCGCTTACTGGTACTGGTGGCTGGATGAAGATTCAAAGGCCGATCTTCAGGATGCTGTAAAAAATAAAGAATTTTTGCCTCCAAAGAAATCTTCAGTATATTTTGATGAAATTTTTAATTGACCGGATAAAATTTCACATTTTTGCCACGATTTCGTATGCCTTTTCAAGCGCCTGATCCAGTTTCTCGTGGGACAAGCATATTCCTGTCGATTTTCTTTATATTTATATATATTTTCATTGGTATTTTCTTTGGGGCCAGAATCTATGGGGAATCTATGGGACATCCTTTGTTTATAAGTTTATATCGTCAAGAAATGAACATTGATTTTCTTTTGCAATTTTCTTCCTAATCTTTACACAAACTCCGAAAGAAACAGGTGGGGTGATACCTGCGTGGTCTGCACGGAAGGGAAGCAAGAGTTGAGGGGCAGGCTTGAGGACAGGTAGTAAAGGTTGGAAGTATGCCAAAAGACCTTAATTATTATTATAGAATTCCTTAATTGCATCACACAATCCGGGTATAGTATATGATTTTGCAATTATATGAATATCAATGCCAAGCTCTTTTGCAGTGTCGGCGGTTATCGGCCCTATGGCGGCAATAGTCACACCTTTCATCAGATCATTGAACTTTGCAGGGGGTATTATTGCATGAAAATTTTTTACAGTAGATGAACTCGTAAATGTTATAAGATCTACAGTTCCCTGTTCCAGCCCCGTCATCAAAATATCAACATTATCACGAACCTCTTCGGTGCGATATGCTGTCACCTCATTAACTTCAGCACCCATTTTCGCCAGTTCTACAGGAAGAATAGGCCTTGCCTCCTTTGCACGCGGCAAAAGAACCCTTTTCCCTTTTATATCTTCCTGTGCAAATGCTTCAATGACAGACTCGGCTATGTAGTTTTTAGGAACAATATCGCTTTTTAATCCAAAATCAAACATCCTTTTCGCGGTTGCAGGTCCGATCGATGCCGTGCGAAGATTGCTCAAAGCCCGCACATCCCTGTTTTGTTTAAAAAGTCTCTCAAAGAAGAAGTTTACGCCATTTACGCTTGTAAAAACAAGCCAGTCATATGAGAAAAGATTTTCTATTGCTGTGTCAAGCGGTTTCCAGTCGTCTGGAGGAACAACCTTTATGGTAGGGCATTCCAGGCATTCAGCGCCAAGATCGGATAGAACTTTAACAAGTTCGCTTGCCTGTTCCCTGGCCCTGGTTACCACGATTCTTTTTCCCATCAAAGGCCGGTTTTCAAACCATTGCATTGTTTCTCTTAATTTTATTACTTGGCCCACTATAATTATTGCAGGCGACTTTAGGCCGGCTGATTTCACACGTTCAACAATATTATCGAGCGTTCCCGTAATCGTGAATTGTCTGGAGGTGGTACCCCATTGAACCAGAGCCACCGGGGTATCGTTGTCCATACCGTGGCCGATAAGCTGGCTTGTAATATTGGGAAGGTTTTTAACCCCCATCAGAAATACAATAGTGCCCATCCCCTTTGCAAGGGCAGCCCAGTTAATGCTGGATTCTTCTTTTGTCGGGTCTTCATGACCTGTTACAAAAGCAACGGTAGAGGTAAAGCTTCTATGAGTTAGTGGAATCCCTGCATATGCCGGAGCAGCTATGGCAGATGTCACGCCCGGCACAATCTCAAAGGAAATGCCTGCTTTAATCAGCTCTTCTACTTCTTCCGCGCCGCGGCCAAATATAAAGGGATCGCCGCCTTTGAGCCGGGCAACAGTTAAACCCGTGTTTGCTTTTTCCACTATCAGGGCGCTGATTTTGTCCTGCGATAAAGTATGATCCCCGCCTTTTTTACCGACATAGATAATTTCGGCATTCTTTTTGGCGTGTTGTAAAAACATCGGTGATGCAAGATAATCATAAATTATGACATCTGCTTTCTCGATACATTCCAATCCTTTGACAGTAATCAATCCAGGATCGCCCGGCCCAGCGCCGATTAGATATACTTTACCTTTAATTGCTTTCATAATAATTTTTTCAAATCTTCCAGTATTTCCTTTGCGCCCATTGAAATAAGGCGTTCTGCCAGTTTTATTCCAAGACTTTCCGAATCTTCTTCAGGGCCTGACATTGTATCCCTTATTATGCTTGTCCCGTCAACGGTTGCAACAAGTCCGGTTAAGGTAAATATATTATTTTCAATTTTACCATGGGCGGCAATCGGAATCTGGCAGCCGCCCTCCAGGCAATGTAAAAATGCGCGTTCACCTAAAACCACCCTTCTTGTCTGATGATGATCCAGACAGGCAACAACCTGCGCAATATCTGTATCTTTTTCCCTGGTTTCAATGCACAACGCTCCCTGACCAACAGCAGGCAGCATTATATTTTCATCAAGGTATTCGGTAATTTTGTGTTCAAAACCAAGCCTTTTTACCCCTGCTGCGGCGACTATAATTGCATCCATATCGCCGGATTCAACCTTTTTAAGGCGTGTGTCAAGGTTGCCTCTAAGCGGCAGTATAACGATATCCGGCCTTGCATGCAGAAGCTGGGCGCTGCGACGAAGGCTGCTGGTGCCTATGCCGGCCCCGTTCGCCAGCTCTGAGAATGAATGCCCGTTTTGAGATATCAAAACATCCTGGGATATTTCACGCTGCGGAATTGCGCCTATGCATAGCCCGCCCGCTATTTCGGCAGGCATGTCTTTCATGCTGTGCACGGCGAGATCAATACGTCCGTCTAAAAGAGCTTCCTCTATCTCCTTGACAAAAAGCCCCTTGCCGCCAACCATGGCAAGAGGCACATCGAGAATCTTGTCGCCTTTGGTTTTTATGACTTTAATTTCAACGGACAAAAGGGGATCTTTTTTATAAAGAGCCGATTGTACCCAGCCGGCCTGCCAGAGAGCCAGCTTGCTTCCCCTTGTTCCGATTTTAATTTTTCTTTCCATTTAAACAAACTCTTCAGGGAAAAGGATTCTTTCTACAAGATCGCAAAATATATGTCCCAGTGTAATATGCACCTCCTGAATCCTTGCTGTTTTATCCGATTCCACAGGAAATACCATATCAGCGCATTGAGCCAGTTTGCCGCCTCGTCCTGTAAAGCCGATTGTAAAGAGCTCGATCTCTTTTGCCGCATTTACAGCCTTTATTACATTTGCTGAATTTCCGCTGGTGCTGATACCCCAGGCAATATCATCCTTTTTGCCTAACGCCTTTATCTGTTTTGAAAATATTTCATCAAAGCCGTAATCATTTCCGATACTTGTGATTATAGATGTGTCGGTTGTAAGGGCTATAGCGGCAAGCGGCGGCCGCTCAATTTGAAACCTGTTGATAAATTCCGCCGCAATATGCTGGGCGTCTGCGGCGCTGCCTCCATTACCAAAAATAAGAATCTTTTTGCCGGATGCAACGCATGTGGCAAGCCTTTCCGCTCCTTTGACAATAAGATCAATATTGCCTTTGATAAACCTGTCTTTAACGTTAATGCTTTCTTCAAGTATATTTAAGATTATATTTCTCATTGTATCAAAAAAAAACAGCTTCAAAGATCTCCGAGCATGTTGGAAAAAGCCGATTCTATAAACTGCAATTCATCTTCCTGTATTGTTCTAAGGTCTATGATAAACAGATCATCTTCTATTCTTCCTATTATGGGAGGCATGTTGTTGCGCATATATCTTTCGACAGCATTAACCGACATCCCTTCCACCTTGACACCAACACACTTGCTGGGAAGCTCGAGAAGCGGAAGCGCTCCACCTCCTGCCCGTGATGATAGATCGACCAGCTTAATAGAAAGGCGGGCATCGTCAATATTTTCCAGCATATTGCCAAGCCTGGCCGCCTGTTTTGCGATGTCATCATAAGGAAGGGTCAACATACGCAAAGTAGGAATAACGGCAACTGCTTTGTCTTTGTCCATGTACAGGCGCAGAGTGCTTTCCAGGGCTGCAAGGGTCAGTTTGTCTATCCGCAGCGCCCTTGTAAGGGGATTTTGCTTGATTTGCTCAAGAATATCCTTTTTGCCGATAATAATGCCGGCCTGGGGACCACCAAGTAGCTTGTCCCCGCTGAAAGTCACAACATCCGCACCCGTTGCTACAGATTCCTGAACAGTGGGCTCTTTTAACATTCCGTATTTTGAAAAGTCGATAAAGGTTCCGCTTCCCAGGTCTTCCATTACCGGAATATGATATTTTTCCCCCAGCTTAACCAGATCGTTTAAGGAAACATCAGCAGTGAAACCTACAACACTGAAATTACTTGTATGCACTTTTAATAAAAGGCCTGTGTCGCTTTCGATGGCTTTTTCATAGTCTTTATAATGGGTGCGGTTTGTTGTGCCTACCTCCTTTAAAATTCCGCCGCTTTTTGCCATCACATCCGGAATGCGGAAAGAGCCGCCGATTTCAATAAGTTCCCCCCTTGATACAATAACCTTTTTGCCCTTTGTTAGTGTGTCCAAACAGAGTAATACAGCTCCTGCATTATTATTTACAACCATGGCCGCCTGAGCGCCGCTAATTTCACACAAGAGATCCTCAACAGCGCTATATCGTGAACCGCGCGCACCTTTTGACAGATCAAATTCCAGATTTGAATAGTTGCCCGCAATAAGGGATAAGTTGGCAATAGCTTCAGCAGCAAGCAATGAACGGCCAAGGTTTGTATGAACAACAACGCCGGTAGCATTAATTACGCGCAAAAGATTCGGAGTCATGGCATTCTGTGCGCAGGCTTTTACTTTTTCAAGAATCGTGGCTTCAGACAGGTCTTCTTCTTTAATCTCCATTTTATCGTCAAGAATAATTATGCGAAGATCTTCGATAACCAAGCGAACGCAGCGAACCAGAACAGATTTTGGAATATCTTGAAATGTCGGCTTTGTCCCTGCAATTTCAAGGATACGATCAACGCCGGGAAGCATTTTTAAAAAAGCCTGCCTTTTTTCATTTATTTTCATTTTTTCCAATACCCTAGTTACATCCCCCTAAACCTGCCCGCTCGTGCCCTGCCCACCTCAAATTATTTCATATCATCTATTTATAAATCATTTCAATAGATTTCTTTTAATAACAGTTCAACTTTAAAAGTTATACTGTTACATTAAAATCTGATAAGAGATCTCATTTACAAGTATGGTTGCAAATGGCCGGTCTGTTTATACATCTTCCGGAGCTCTATAATGGAAAGATAAAACAGGTTGACAAGGTAATCACTTTTACCGGAAAAAGAATTGAAGCAATGTCAGACCAGCACGTGCTTCTTGAAGTTGATGGAGAGCAACCCGGAACACTGCCGGTTGTTATCGATGTTATGCCGAAATCTGTTCCACCATGCATAAGACCATGCCCTGATAACAAATAAATCAATGCCTTTCACAAAAAAAGCCTTAATTTCAAATAATTACAAGGGAGGGTTCAGTTCCTCATCGGCATCAGTGGGTTCAGTGTTTGGCGGCGGTGACAGCAAAGATGCGTGTATTATCGGAGAGGTGATTTCCGATTATCCCGGCAAGGTGTTTATGCAAACCCGCATCGGAGGAACCAGAATAGTAGATATGCTGGCAGGAGAGCAGCTTCCAAGGATTTGGGAGAGCAAAGAGCAGGGAATTTTTTATGAATAATCCAGGCTATGGAAAATTAGCTCATTCGTGCCGCAGCGCTTCGATGGGGTCCAGGCGTGCGGCCTTTCGGGCGGGGAAGTAACCGAAAATAATACCGATCGCACCGGAAAATGCAACGGCTATAAGCATGATGACTGGATCAAATACCAAAGGAACCCCTAACATGGGAGCCGCGATCGCGCAGCTTGCGAGTCCAAGAACAATTCCCACGACGCCTCCAAGCGAGGAAAGCACGATCGCCTCTACCAGAAATTGCCTGAGCACATCACGTCCCAGTGCGCCAATCGCGATCCTGATCCCGATTTCCCGCGTCCGCTCGGTCACCGAAACCAGCATGATATTCATAATTCCGATCCCGCCGACCACCAGACTCACCGCTGCCACGGCGCCAAGAAGCGCGGTGAGCACACGGGTTGCGCTTGTAACCGTGGCGACGAGTTCCTTCATATCCCGCACATGAAAATCGTCCTCTTCAGTCGCCGAGATATGGCGGCGCTGGCGCATCAGCAACTCGATATCCTGCTTGACTTTCTTTGTTACATCACCGCTTTGCGCCGAGACATAAATGGCGCTGATATCCCGATTTCCGGAAATGCGCCGCTGAAAGGCGCGTACAGGGACAACAATGAGATCGTCCTGATCCCTGCCGAAGGTCGACTGCCCTTTGGCTTCCAGAACACCGATTACCTGACAGGAAAGTTTTCCCAGCCGGATCGCGGCCCCCAGGGGATCTTGCGTACCGAAGAGTTCTTTACGCACTGTATTGCCCAGGATGCAGACCGGCTTGCCGGCACGGAGCTCACTATCAATAAATTGTCGCCCGGCTTCTATCGACCACTGCTGCGCCTTGAAGAGGGCATTGTCGCTTCCGGTGACCGAAGTAGCCCAGTTTTCGTTGCCGTAAATGGCGAGAACGGTTTGGGATGTGACAGGCGCCGCTGCCGCCACTGCCGAGATTTCCCGGGCGATGGCCTCGACATCCTCAAGATCAAATGGGTCAGCGGCAGACCGCACCCCGCCATGGCCTCTAAACCTCTGGCCCTGTCTTACGTGAAGTATATTGCTGCCGAGGCTTGCGATGTCCGCCGTGACTTGCGCGGTGGCCCCACGCCCGAGTGTAACCATGGTGATAACGGCTGCGACCCCGATGACGATACCCAGCATGGTAAGCGCAGAACGCATGGCATTGCGGCGGATCTCACGAAACGCCAGTAGGATCGCGTTCCAGAGCATTACACCTTCCCCCCGTTCCGCGTATCTGACTCGACAACGCCATCAACAAAGCGGACGATGCGATGTGCATGGGCCGCCACATCCGCCTCGTGGGTCACCATTACAATGGTGATTCCCTGCTCACGGTTAAACTCAGTAAAGACCTGCATGATTTCGTGGCTGGTTGTAGAATCCAGGTTGCCCGTAGGTTCATCAGCCAGCAACACCGAGGGCTCCGTAACGATGGCACGGGCAATGGCGACCCGTTGCTGTTGACCACCGGAAAGCTCACCGGGCGTGTGTGTTTCCCATCCCTTAAGGCCCACCTCCTCAAGGGTCTGCAGGGCACGCGCATGCCTTTGGGCAGGTGGCATGCCGCGGTAGATCAAAGGCAGTTCTACGTTCTCCAGGGCCGATGTACGGTTAAGGAGGTTATAGCCCTGAAAAACAAAACCCAGATAGTGGCGGCGCAATAGCGCGCGTTGATCGCGGGAAAGTCTGCCAACCTCGACCCCCTTGAAGAAATAAGTCCCGGACGTAGGAGTATCCAGACATCCCAGGATATTCATGCAGGTGGATTTTCCCGATCCGCTCGATCCCATCACGACAATAAATTCGCCGTCGTCAACCCGAAGATCAATACCACGCAGCGCTCTCACCGCTGCCCGACCTTTGCCATAGACCTTGGTTACCCCGCTAAGCTCAATCAGGGGCTGATCCCGGCTATCTTTTACTTTTCTTGACATGTTCAAGTTCATCCACCGGGCCTGATAATGTCGACCAACAGCGGGAGTCCGGGTTTCACATCGCCGGCTACCACCTCTGTCATGCGTCCATCTGATGACCCAATGGTGACAGGGATGGCAACGGGTTGTTCATCTCGTAACGTCCACACGCGACGCTCACTTTTGTCAGTGTCCAAGACTTTGCGCTGTTTTGCCGGCGGACGTCGTCGCCCTGGCAAGATAGCACGGAGCACACGTTTTGAAGCCTCGGCCTCGGGCGCCGGCGGGGTAAACCGTAACGCACCGTTCGGGACCAAAATGGCATCTTCTACTGTTTTGGTGATGATTTCCGCCGTGGCGGTCATTCCCGGCCGCAACAGCAGCTCCGAGTTATCGACGGTCAGTAGCGCCTCGTAGGTCACGACGTCCTGCACCACTTTCGGGGCGTAGTATACTTTAACAATGCGCGAGGGGAAGCGACGATCCGGATAGGCGTCGACGGTGAAGGTCGCATCCTGTCCGGGTTGGACGTGCCCCACATCGGCCTCGTCGACATCGATATGTAATTCCATCTTGCTAAGATCCTCGGCCAGCGTGAAAAGCACCGGGGTCTGGAACGAAGCGGCAAAGGTCTGGCCGGGCTCCACGTGGCGTTGCAGGACAATCCCGTTGATTGGTGAGCGGATGACGGCTTTCGCCAGATCCGTCCGATCCTGGTCGAGCGTAGCCTGGGCCTGGGACACCTGGGCCTTCGCGCCAGCTTCCCCGGCTTGCGCTCGCTTAAACGCTGCTTCGGCTGCGTCTAGGTCGTGCTCCGAAGGCAGTTTCTTCTCGCTCAGCTCCCGGAGCCGCTTTAATCGCTTCAACTCATTGCGAGTTTCCAAAACGTTTGCCTCCGCCTCCAGCAACTTGGCCCGTGCGGATTCCAATGCGGCTTGAGACTGTAGAACCCTGGGTTCAAGTCGCTCGGTGTCCAGTTTCGCCAGAACCTGCCCGGCCTTCACGCAGTCGTTATAATCCACCTCGACCGTTTTGATGATGCCGGACAGCTCGCTGCCTACCTCGACCTGGTTCGTCGGTTCCAGAGCGCCGGTAGCTGTCACGGTGATAGTAAGATTCCCTCTCTGCGCTTCGGCCGTTCTGTACTGTATTGAACCGCTTTTTTCAGTAAGGAAAAACATTGCAGCGCCGGCTATCAAAACCGCCACGATTGCCGCAACAACCCAAAACCTCACTCTCTTGCGCCCAGATATTTGTTGATCAATCCCTAAGGTCTGGGCAATATCAGCGTTTCTTTTCGAAACCATCAATCTTTGCTCCTTAACTCAAGAACTACTTCTCCCGATCAGGCGTCATGCATGTCCATCCACCTCCGAGCGCCTTGTACAGCATTATCAGATTGGATGTGACTTGCCCCTCACTCTCTGCTAACCGGTCCTTGAGCGATAACAATGACCGCTGCGCATCGAGCACGCTTTGAAAATCGGTCAGCCCCGACAAATATTGATTACGCGCAAGATCCACAGCACGTTGCGAGGCTTGTGATGCTTCCATAAGGGACTGCCGTCGAACCTGCTCTTTCGCGTAGGCGACAAGCGCATTTTCAACGTCTTCAAGCGCGGTGAGAATCGCGCCCTCATACTCGATTAACGCCTTTTCCTGAAGCGCATTTTGCACCTCGATACTTCTTCGTATCCGCCCTGCATCAAAAATAGCCCATGTGACACGCGGGCCGGCTCCGTGGAACCTGGCGCCGGTCGAGAACAAATTCCCGAATGACAAGGCTTCGAGACCGACTGATCCAAGCAGGGTGAATTTCGGATAAAGCTCGGCGGTAGCCACGCCAATTCGAGCCGTCTGAGCCGCAAGTTCCCGCTCAGCGCGCCGGACATCGGGTCTGCGCCGCAAGACGTCCGCAGGCACTCCAACGGCGATCTCGAATGGCGTTACCGGGATAGGTTGTCGGCTCGACAGTTCATCATGCACCGAGCCTGGATTGTCCCCCAGTAACACGGCAAGCCGGTTCTTGGCCTGCTCAAGCCCAATTTGTAACGTGGGGATCTGCGACCGGGTGCTTTCCAGATTGGCCTTGGCTTGTTCTACATCAAGCTGGCTGGTCAGGCCGGCTTCAAAACGTGACCGGACAAGTTTGTAGGTCTCGTCCTGTACATCGCGATTCGCCTCCGCTGTCGAAAGCCTGGCCTGAAACGAACGAACCTCGATGTAATTCAGGGCAACTTCGGCTACCAAGGTCACAAGCACGTCATGCAAATGCTCTTCGCTCGCCTCCAGATCTGCTTCGGCTGCCTCGATAGAACGCTGAATCCCGCCAAACAAATCCAGCTCCCAAGTTGCGTCAAAGCCCGCGGCATAGAGCTCTCTCTCGGAACCGCTACCTGTTTCTTCGCTGCTACGGCTCAACCTGGCGGAGCCTGTGGTGTCGACAGTTGGAAAGCGATTGGCTTCACTGATGCCGCGGCGGGCGCGGGCCTCACGAACGCGATTCCTGGCCTGGCGCAGATCCAGATTGCCCTCGATCGAACGTTCAACCAGCTTCGTTAACAAGGGGTCATTAAGCGTCGACCACCAATTGGCCAGCGCCTGCGTATCTACACGCCCGGCAGTCAGACCACCCTCCAACTGAGCGCTCCACAGTCCAGGCGCCGACACCTCGGAAGGAACGTAATCCGGTCCGACGGTGGCGCATCCTGCGAG
>JAPVVG010000071.1 GCA_028571455.1 Desulfobacteraceae bacterium
ATTTTAAAATAACCTGCCCGCCACCTGCCCGCTCGTGCCCACCTCTCCGAGCCGTAGGTCTATATGAGCCGGAGGCCGCTTGCCAAGCTCGTGAGACGGACGGGTCTTGCATGGCAGGCGGGTTGCCATGCACCTGCCCGCTATTGCCAAAAAACAAAGTGCACGCCACACATGAGCTGCCAGGCGAGTGGCAGGCGGGTGCCGAACATACAGGCAGTGTACTGTGACAGGCGTTGGCAGGCGGGTTTGAGGAGCGGAGCGACATCATTATTCGACGTTCGATGTTCAATGTTCGATGTTGGACGTTAATCTTTCAACATAGGGTTCAGGGTTCAATTGAGGTATAAGTGAGGCATTAATAATATATGCAACAAGATCAGAACCAACAGGCCGGGATATATTTTCATATCCCTTTTTGCGTAAAAAAATGTCCTTATTGTGATTTTTACTCGATAACCAACTTAGCGCTTAAAAAGGCATTTCTTAAAGCCTTAATGCGCGAGATGCGCATGCTTTGCAACATTTCTTTCGTGTTTGACACAATCTATATTGGAGGAGGAACCCCTTCAGTCTTAACAGCAGAAGATATTGCTAAAATAATTGAGACAACCAGGCAGCTTTTTAAAATTTCGGCAGATGTTGAAATAACACTGGAAGTAAACCCCGGCGCTGTGGATCAAGAGCGTTTTGCCGGCTATAAGAGCGCAGGGGTAAATCGGATTAATATCGGGGCGCAGTCGTTTCAGGAGACAAACCTTGCATTTCTTGGGCGGATTCATTCAGGAAAGGATATAAATTCTGCGGTAAAATTGGCTCGAAAAGCTGGTTTTGATAATATGGGACTTGATCTTATTTACGGTATTCCAGGACAGACAAGGAAATCATGGCTTCTTGATTTGCAAAAGGCTGTTGACCTTAAACCTGAACACCTCTCATGCTATATGCTTACCTATGAGCCAGGCACCCCGATGCATAAAGACCGGCAGGAAGCAAGGTTTTATCCTCTGCATGATAATCTTGTAAGCGATATGTTCGAATCAACAATAGAGTTTTTAAACGCAAATAACTACGTTCAATATGAGATATCAAATTTTGCGCTGGTCAATTCAGATAAAAGGGCAGATAAAAGGGACAACATGTCAAGGCATAACAGAAAATACTGGTTGTCTGTCCCATATATCGGGCTTGGTCCTTCAGCCCATTCATTTGTGGAGCCTGTGCGTTACTGGAACACCCGCAGCGTGATAAAATATATCAAAGATGTCAATGGAGGCAGGCTTCCCTTAGAGGGGAAGGAGGTTTTATCAAGGGAGCAACATATGATAGAGGCGATTTCGCTTGGTTTGAGGATGACGGATGGAATTAAAACAGATGTTTTTGATAAAAAATTTGATGTAAGCTTTAATAAAATATTTGCCGAAACAATAGCCTCTCTTGAAAAAGACGGGTTGATTAGGGCCGCTGAAAACCGATGCTTACTTACACGCAAGGGAATGCTGTTTGCCGACAGCATAACTTCCATGCTGATATAATAAAAATATAATATTGAAGTTTTAATTTTCAATTATGAATGAAGAAAAAACCGATGCGAAACTTGAGAGTATAATTTTGAGTTTACCTTTTTCTAAGCTTTCTGCTGAAATTCGGAAATTCCGAATTTCTTTAGAGTTTGGCTTTCTTCAAGCTCTTCTTCTGCATAAATATTCTTAATATGTTCGTTAATAGTGGATTTTGCTTTTCCGAAAAGCATTGCCATTTGGTCTTGTGTCAGCCAGACGGTTTCATCTTCCAATTGAACTTGAAGTTTTGTTGTACCATCTGGTGCTGTATAAATAATAATTTCTGAATTTTGTTCCATTTTTTTTCTAACTTTCTTCAAAGTAATCAGAGTCAATTGTCTTAACATGATAGGTGTTTACCGTCGATAGCCCGATACTATAATCTATCATCAAATTTGCAAGACGCTCTCCATCAAACAGGATAATTTTGTATTCTACTTGTCCGACAAACTCGTAAACACTTTTTGGAAAACTCGAAGTTGTAATAAATATTCCTTTTTTCGCCTTCTTAGATGCAAGTATCCCTGTAAAATCACGGATTTCTTTTATGGAAACAACGTTACCCCAACCAGCCATCCCAAAAATTATCAATTCAAATTTCACACTAACATAAGTCAAAAGCGGACTTAACTTTACCGTACATGGAATTGTTTGCAAACCAATAATCTAATGGACATCCCCAATCGTCCCTTTATGGACGTATACGTTTACTTTTTCATCCGATTGATTTAATTGTTAGAAGTTTCAATCTATTTTTTCCGCTTATCACGAACATAAAGAGCTTTTGAATTGGTGTCGCCTATTTGCCTTTCTTCTATGTCAAAAAGCTTTGTTGCAGAAACCAGCTCACCCAACTTTCCATACCCGTAATTACGTGGGTCAAACTCAGGTGATTGTTTCGCAATATTACTGCCGACAGGTGCAAGATGAGCCCACCCACTTTCATCGGAGGACGCTTCCACTGCATTACGTAGCAGGTTTACCAGTTTTGTATCCTGCTTTAACTCCATACTGGATTTTTTGACAATCGCTTCACTTTCATCGGTCTTCGCGCGAAGTACCTCTGTGTAAATAAATTTGTCACAAGCTGAAACAAAAGCGGAAGGGGTCTTTTGCTCTCCAAAGCCATACACCAATAATCCCGATTCTCTAATTCTTGACGCCAGCTTGGTAAAATCACTATCACTCGATACTATACAGAATCCGTTAAAGTTACTGGTGTACAATAAGTCCATTGCATCAATAATCATTGCGCTATCGGTTGCATTTTTTCCTTTTGTATACGCAAATTGCTGCATCGGCTGAATAGAATATTGCAATAGAACATCTTTCCATCCTTTCAGGCCAGGCGCCGTCCAATCGCCATAGATTCTCTTGACGCTGGCTATTCCGTAATTTGCTATCTCTGACAGTAAACTATCAACAATGCTTGGTTGAGCATTATCCGCGTCTATAAGAACTGCTAACTTGTCGGTTTTTTCCATAGTTTTTTAGTCCTCCAATTACTTACTAACGCCATTGATAATCATTGAGCCTTTCCTTTATCTCACAGGGATGAACCGGTGCACGTTTTAAAGGACGCTTAACAAAATACTTTCCCATAACTTCACCTCATTGATATTGTTCAAGATTGATGTGGTTTAATTCTGCCTTAGAGATCAAGTTGGATCGTGATAGCCTGGCCTATACCCTCCATCTCAGTGGAGGAAATCGATCCTGCTGGATTGATTAGCCGCTTCTTGCTCACCGTGGTAAGCTGATCGGCCATAGCCTTGGCCTTTTTCCCACGAAACGTCACATATGCTTCACTTGGGTAAAGTTTATCAACATTACTCGTTATGGGTACGACTTGGACTCTATTAAGAAAATGATTGGAAGCATCATTGCTTACGATGACAGCCGGTCGCTGCTTGCGGATTTCACCTCCGATGGAAGGATCGAAGTTAATCCACCACACTTCACCTCTTTTCATCATTTAAGTCTCCAATAGTGCCTTCGGCCCACTCAAGGGCTTCGGATTCCCTGATTTGATCAGCAGACATCTCTTTATATGCAGCATACATATCTTTCTTGACAACATGCGGGCGAACTAACTCTTCGATAAAATGGCTGATTTTTCGTGGTCCAACAACTGCACGTAAGCCGTCATAGACCTCTTCATCTATGGTCACTGTAAGTTTCTTTTGCATTACAAGCACCTCCTCAAATGTTACACGTATAATACACGTGTAACATTTTGAAGTCAAGAGATCAGAAATATTTTTCTAAGAGGCAGAATGCCGAGTTGAGCCGGCTGGCAAACCCAGAGCGACAAATAGGGAGCGGTTGGTTTGCCAGTCCGAGTTAACGCGATTGTTGGACGAAGCCGCTACGCGGAAACAATTAACATTTGACATATTTTGGCTTTAGAGGTAGAATTTATTATTGTGAGTTGAGGAAAAACATTTGTGAAAAATGCATTCACACAATCAACTAAAATAATTTGTATAAATGGAGTATCCTGACGACAAATCTTTGTTTTTCATCTTTTACACCTTCCTTAACATGCTGAAATATCAGCAATTAAGATATTTTCTAATTGCACTATTCATGCCAGAAAGTCACATCCCCTCTTCAGCCTGATCAAATTCAGTTTCACCCGTTTAAATTTATCGTTCACTTGCCACCGGGCTTGTCCAACAAACGGTTCAGATTGTGGTTCGTTCCTCACACAATCTAACCTTATTCGTTATGCGACCTATGTTCCTTTTCTTCGGCAAAATGGCTAAGGCGTAGCCGTTATTGTGGCGGATATCTCTGTTTTAAGATCAACCAGTGTGCTTGGGTCACCATCGATCTTTCTATGGCTTAAATGCTGCTGCTCAGCTAGGTCGATTACTTTGTCCCAAGTCCATAAACGCATATTTATTCGTCTATAATAAAAGATTTCACGAATTTCGTGAGCTTCGGAAGCAAGCTGCTTTCCTGATTCGTCATCTAATTTCTTGATGTCGACAAAATTACAATCACGTCCAATAATTATCCCACCAAGCCTGACATGCTCTGGTGATAAAAGGCCCCACCTTCTCAAAAGCACTGAATCATTGGCTACCGAGTAGCAATAATGCATCAATTGTGTTTCTGCCCCATAAAGATGAGATGTTGGCTGTGCCTGGCTTTTAGTTTTAACTTCAAACAATGGGAGTTGAGGAGCTTTAAGTTCCCAAACGTGAGCCTCTCTACGAAAAGAACCTCCTGGTTGCAATGAGTCTGCTAAAACAATGATGTCAACCCGGCCAGTTGATAAAATTTGTTCACTTTTCACAAAAGTTGTGTTGCCATCTGCGGATGATAAAAGTACCCATGCGATCTGTTCAAGAAGCCCCCCGCATTCACGCTCGGTTTGAGCATCAGTTCTCCCGACTTCATCTTTTAAACGGGTAATGATTTCTTCGTTATTCATCGCATGCTCCTCCATACATCCAAACTATGATGGAGCAGTTCTAAAAGGCGAGATTGCAAATTGTTCCAACGCTCATCAATTACGGTCCCTAAAAAGAAAGCGATATCAACTCGGTATTTAAATTCTTTTCCAGATATATCTTTTAATTCATGAAAATGATCAACCACAGTGAAGCTTGCTTGTTCGCAAACATCGAAAGCAATCATATTAGAAGTATGATTCGAAGCGAAATAATTGCATGAACCCCCAGCTTTAATGGCTATTGGTACCTTTTCAGGTTTATTAGTATCGCTTACAAAGAAACCTGGGAAAGCAGGAAACCCATGGTTTATGTTGTTATTCACTCTTTGCAGTTCATCTTTTGTTAAATAAAAAATTCCAATTGTATAATCATCAAAGTTGCCGAACCAAACGCCTTCTCGCTTAAAAACAGATGGGAGAATTTTTTTCATATCATCTGGTAGGTTGGCGAAGAAATTCTTAACCAATTCGATTGAGTTGTTTGCGAGACTTTTTATGTTTTCTGACGGCATAAATGCTCCAAAAATATTAATATCTATCTTTTATTAATATCTCATGCATAACGAAGAGATAAGCTGCCCGAAGGGGCCGCGCCCCTGAGGGTCAGCTTGATTGCTTGGTTGGACTGATTTCGATTATTTGTTCAGCTTCTGAAGGATTTTCTGAAGACGTTTCTTGTACTTTCCTAATTCGTCTTTCTCGAATTCGAATTTCCGAAGAGCCTCCTGCTGTCCCAACTGACCAGTCTGCCACTGCTTGATGAAGGAGTTGACATATTGTTCGATACCTAAATCGCAGTGAAGCAGCACCGTATTGAGGTTCGAAATGTCCTCATTATTAAGGGAGTTGTACATCATACCAGTTCGGAATGCCTCCTGCATGAACGTACGCTGGAAGAAAGTATAACGAAGATAGCTAAACACAGCAGGATCATTGGCGGTGATTTTTCTGAGGATCTTTTCGATCTCTTCGATCCACTCCTGTAACAAGGATATATCGTACTCGAACTCACGCTTGAGATGCTTCCGAAGGGTCTTTCTCTCAAAAAAACGTCGGATTGCATTCGTGATCAAGAAGAGCAGTATCGCAAATGCAAAGCCGAAGGTTGTGCCTATGAACGACGCAAGTACTTGCTGCCCGAACGTCATGTTTTCCTCCTCTTCTTTTCAGTCCAACAATTAGTCTGTGAACATTCGCTATTTTTTAGAATAACAATTATTATATATTTAACCTAATAAATAAATGACATTTAATCAGGTGGTTATTATAAAATAATTATAAAAAACTGATTCGTATAAGTATTTATTTGGAAAGCAAAAAGCCCCATTCTTCATATTACTGAAGCAACGGGGCTTTATTTTTTTTGTTATACTATGACTGGTCACGCGATCCTCCTGTTTGAGGTTCAAAAAACAGACCGAAATTAATCTAAAACAGTATATATTATGTAAATATCCAAGTCAATTTGTTATCTTTTCGATGAGTTGTCACTATTGTTTCTGTCATTGCCAGCGTTTGTTTCCGATTTTCTTACTTTTTTAATCACTATTCCCGTAAGTTGCCTTGTCTTCAGCAACCGCTGCCTGTCTTGGATGCTTAGGCGGTTGAATATCTATATGAACTTTTGCCCCCAGAACCTCAGCGACTCTGCGCAACATACTTAAGGAGTGGCCTTTGTACGATGTTGATTCAAGACGGCTGATTTGCTGTTGAGACGTTCCCACCCTTTGAGCTAATTCCTTCTGAGACAAACCAGCCTTTTTACGCAAAGCAGCTAATTGCAAAGCCACGTCCCAGGCTTCACCATCAATATTGATGTATTTTTAATTAAAAAGCCAGGATTGTCTGTACTTTATAAGCTAACCCTTCAATCCTGAACATCATGTAAATCCTGTCAAAAAAATTAAATTGCTACCCCTTCCTTAGCTTTCTGCTGTCACCTACGCGTAGGGTTACGTTTGTGGAGTCAAAATATTCTATTAGCGGGATTAAATACTTGCGAGACACAGATGCCATTTCCTTGAACTGCGGGGTTGTCATTTCTTCATTAGATTTTAAGTAATCGATCATCCGTTTTTTTAACTTGTTTACAGCCTCTGCATGGAAATAGAGATTTTCCTTTACCTTAAGCAGAAGTCCTTCATCAACAAGCAGTATCAGCACATCTTTTGCCTGTTTTGAATCAACATCAAGCGACTCGCTTAGTTCTTTGAAATACGGGGGTGTTAACCCGCTTTTACGATAGGCGTCCAGCATTTTTGTTCTTATGTCGGCCTGATCAACTTTCAGAGAAACAGTATGCGAAGATAAATGGACAGTATTTTCTTCCTGAATAAGCACTTTATTCTTTATCATCCGGTCAAGCATAAGATTGAAAAGCTTTGTCCCCAGAGCAAAAGGAAACTTTGATTTTAACTCCTCTTTGGGCATACCGGCCTTTAAAGGATTTGATTTGTGGTAATTTGATAGATAATCAAGTGTTTTTTTCTCTAATTTTTCAATGCCATTATTATGAATGTAGATTCGATTTTCCCTGTCGAAACATAGAATTGTTTTTTTTGACAAAAGCCCCTGGATGGTATTATCGAGCTGTTTTTCAGGAAGGTTGGTCATTATTTTAAGGTCGGCAAAGGAGACGCCGACATAACCGGAATTATCAGCATGAGATGAAATTATTTCTTCAGGTATGTTATCGACAACCCCCTTTAACAGTTTGATTACTTCTGGTTTAAAGCGTTTGTGTTTTTGGGGTATTGGATTTAATATATGCCCGCCGCCAATAGTTCGTATCGGGGAATAACTTCTTATTACAAACCCGTCATCCTTTACTACAGCAACCGGAGAGTCGAGTCTAATCTGAGCAAGAGCTGTTTCACCTGGAAGAAGCTCATCCTTGTCAAGAAGAATAAGAATGCCTAACACTTCACTGGTTCCTGTATGAAATCTGATGCGTGTCCGGTTTTTAGCGGATTTGTTATTGCTGCCAAGATAGTGAACCAACACATCTATCATGAAGCTCGGTCTTAAGCCGTCAGGAGTAGATAATACCTCTCCGCGGGTTACAGAAGACTTTTCAAGCCCCTGGAAATTAATGGCTGTGCGCATTCCGGCTTCCGCAATATTCAGGTTTTGGTTATGAACCTGAATTCCACGTACCTTTGATGTAATGCCTGACGGATATATCATGACAGTATCTCCGATATGGATACTCCCTGATATAAGTGTTCCGGTAATTACTGTCCCAAATCCCTTCATACTGAAAACCCTGTCAACAGGAAGGCGGAACAGGCCGGTTGATGTGCGCATAGGAATTAAGGCGCTCAGTTCATCCAGGGTTTTGATAAATTCAGGTATTCCTTTTCCTGTGGCAGATGATACAGGCACAATAGGACTGGCTTCCAGAAATGTTCCCCGGAGAAATTTTTTAATATCATCCAGCACAAGTTCCAGCCATTCCTGGTCCACAAGATCGATTTTAGTCAGGGCAACAAAGCCGTGTTTTATGCTGAGCAGAGAACATATCTCCATGTGTTCTCTGGTTTGGAGCATTACCCCTTCATCAGCGGCAATAACCAGCGCTACAATATCAATCCCTGTGGCGCCGGCTACCATGTGCTTGACAAATTTTTCATGCCCCGGCACATCGACAATCCCAAGATGCTGTCCGCTGGGAAGATCCATCGACGCAAAGCCAAGTTCAATTGTTATGCCGCGAAGCTTTTCCTCCTTTAAACGGTCGGTATCTATTCCTGTGACAGCCTTAATAAGCGAGGTTTTGCCGTGATCAATATGCCCTGCAGTTCCTAAAATAATCTGTTTCAATTGGGATGTCTTCCTTTATAAGACCTTGTGAATTTGTGTTGTCAGCCATTCTTTTCTGATCTCATGGACGAAATTTTGCAATTTGAATATCTTTTACTATTTTGTAATGCTTATCATTGCCGGTAAGAATTGGCAAACTATATGCTACGGCTGTGGCGCCAATTAATGCGTCAGCTAATTGCAACGAATGGCTTAAGAAATGTTGTTCCACATAGAACATGGCTTTAGAAGATATTTCTTCGGAAATATACAGTACTTTAGCATTCCAGGAATGAATAGACTTACGGAGACTCTTCAATTCTTCTTTATTTCTCATTCCCTGAACTATTTCCATATATGTAACAACAGATATGGAAAAATTATTGACTTTCTCAATAGCCTTATATGCTTTTTCATTTCCTTTCATGTACCAAATAAGGACATCTGTATCGATAATCATTTTAGAATCTGCCTTTTCTCAAGTTCCTTACATATTCTTCAACATTCTGAGTGTCTTCATGTTCTTTCCAAATGCCAAATAGTTCGTCTTTTTTAACCTTCTTTCTTTTTTTATGGTAGGGCACAAGTTTCGCGCAAGGCTTGCCTCTATAGGTGATAACTACTTCTTCTCCTCTGCTTACGGTGTTCAATAATTCACGCGATTGAAATCTAAGGTCTTTCGCTGTTGCTTTCATAATAACCTCCTCGAGAGATGTTTATATTTTGAATTGTATATTTCAGAAAATGGAATGTCAAGAATATTTTCTGAAGTGTTTTGGGTTATTGGTCTGTCAGGGAATTGGGAATAAGTTGCACAGATCTGGCAAAACGTTTGGAAATAAGCTGGCCAGGAGTGGAATATGCTGTAAACAGAGGAGAAGAGATTGCTAAAGAGCATAATTATCACTTGCTCTAACAAGTTATTTACTTATTTATGGACGTCCCGCATATCCCGCATATCCTCCACTACCCAATTGTTCTCAGGCAAACAAGCGAAGCTGTTTGCCTGGCGGGCTGCAACCGCTGGGTTCGGCCTAAGCATGGCAAGAAAAGATCTAAAGAAAATTAAGAACCAAAATTTGATATAATCTCACTATAACGTTTTTCATAGATAGCTTTCATGCTTGGAGACATGCCGTTCCAATGAGCCTGAATTAGTTTTTTTGTATTGGAGCTGGTATCGAAACGGTTTTCTTCTATAGATAGGGCAGCGTTCAAATCACTAATTCCCCGGGTTATTTCAACAACGCTGCTTATCAATGCTTGGGGATTACCATCTCGATTTGTTTTTGCCAACAATTCCGCTGCTCTAAGGAAATGATCGAAATTTTCATAATCTGGATTATTTTCATTGTTAACTTTAAATACAATGTATGATTTATCAAATTCTACTTTGTCATTATTAATTAATATATGGTCTTTCGTTAGGGAATATTGATTGATAAAATCATTTTTATTTATCGTTGTAGAGGGGATACACACGTATCGACCGCTTTGGAGAAAAGTAGCTCCAGCCGTTCTTCTATTATACAAACTAACGTTATGATATGGGATAATTTTGTCATCCCGATTAAAAAAATTTGCCACGCTTTCGAAAAATCCAATCGTAGATTTGGCTAAAGAAAAATAGGGAAGATACGCTGAAAAAATTGGAATTGATGCAAAACTATCAACACTTTTTTTTAATTGTTTAATAAGATCAGTATTGACCTTATCTAATTCCATAACCTGAATAGTTAGATCAATCGATTCTCCTTTGTAGGACTTGGTATAATAAAGAAGAGGATGACCATAATTTTTTGCTCCCCACTCAATGAGGTCAAATCGTCCATTGGAAGGACGAACTTCTTCATCATAATAGGAAATGGCTTCCGCACCAGCTTGTTTTGTTTCTTTGGTTTTTAAATATGTTGAAATCATCAATTCATTATTTCCGCCTTCCCAACTATCTGAATGAAGGGAAAAGCGTAAATACTCAATTACTACCGGTTTTCCAATTTCAAGAGCGACATAAGGTGCTGCCCGTGACGTTTCTGGGTCAACAAGGTCCCGAGTTGATTGTAATGAACCATTTACGCTTAATAAGGTAATCTGCCTTTCACGGTCATTTCCATGCCTTGTAACCTTTCCTTTTTTTCGCGACCGTTCCAACTGGTCACTGCTTTTGCCATCCTGGTATATTATTTGTTTATTAGCCATAGCATACCTCCATTTAGGGTAATGAATTAAAAGTATTTAGATATTCGATACTAGGAATTTTAAAGACGCCTCCTTTCAAAATATTTTGATACATCCATTTTTTTTGCGGTTCAAAATTCGATAGAATGATTCATTTTTCCCATTGAAAATTGTTTTTAATTTTTCTTTTAATCGTTTCAATTACTGGAATGTTTAAGTTTTAATTGGTCCATAATATTTTATAGGGCCTAATGCAGAAATCAGGCGCGGGCCAAAAAGCTTGCCGCGTAGCGCCCCGCGCCCCTTCCCGGTCCCTCTCAAGCGAATTGTGTACGTCCGGCATGGGCGTGAACTTATGGGGTGAAAGTCCCCTATACGTTAACCCTGTTAATATTTAACATATTAGCAAAAGTATTAGCCGAAGGCAAGGGCGGAATCGTGAGGTTCTGTCTGAAGGGCTGGAGCAAAGCGGAAGGCGAGCCGCAGGCGAGAGCGACTGAAAAGGAGCGGCAACCTGGAGTGCAAAGCTATGAGTGCCGCTTTAGCGGGATTGTGTAGCGAAAGTTCATGCTCTTATTCGTGGAGATCTGTCCGTCATGCGGCCAGGATACTGACAGCGTCTGATGCGGCAACGTATTGGGTGATTGGACAGCCGCCGTCGCCCTGCGGGCTATAGCGGGCCAAGGAAGTCAGCAGCCTCTCAGGGCGTAGCTCGAAGAGCGAAGCCTGAAGACCATATTAGTCCCGCCTCGGCGGGATGAAGGGCCGAACCTTTGAGAGCAGGGAGGAGCCGGTTATACTCGAAAAGGCGATGAACCCGTCAGGGGGAGCTATTATTATCGGCGTGTTGGCCGTAGCCAGCCTTGGAATACAGTCAGAAGTTGGGCGGTATTTTAAAACTCTTGGGGAACCGCCCAGTGCGGACCCGCATGCTGGGTGTTGTGGGGAGGGGGAGAGAGAAACTTCCCCTTACCCGATTATGTTTCATCCTAATCCATAGTAGGAATTTATTGCTTTAGTCAATACAGAAACTACTACTGAAGATCCAATATTCAAAGCCCCTTTTGAAGCCTTTTTTATCATTTTGGATAGCCAAGATGTTACATTAGTACCCCAAGCGGAATCAGTGGAGTCTTCATCTTCGTCGGAAAGAATTGCGGTTTGCAATTTATTTAAATCAGATTCTTCGATTTCATAAGCACGTAGGTAAGACAAAAGAGAATCAAGATCATTCTTGACAACAGAAATCTGAACATACTGAGATACGTCTGTGCTGCCTGACGCAAGGTTATGAACATTACCAGATATGTGGGTGTTGAAAATTTGGGTTACTTTTTCCTGCTGTATAGGACTGGAATCTATAGGGGCTTCTCCTGCATTTGGGTTTTGTGATTCGATTTCTAAGACAAAATTTAGAATTCTATTCCTAACTGAATCAACAAGGCTTGCAATAGCGTTTTTCGGAATGTTTTGCCATGCACTTATGCAATTCATTCCCCGATAGATTTTTCGGCCAACATAAGCAACAAGTTCTGGGGGCCATTGAGCCATGGCAGACCCATCTTGTGTTTCAGATACTTTTAAGAGTGATGAATATGAACTAATAGGCTCCCTAGCCCTCGTGTATCTAAAATTATCCCTCCATTTTTCTGGTAAGCAACTAATTGGAATATCGCCATTTCTTAATTCACTTCCAAATGGACCAACAAAGTGCCCCTTAGAAAAGACCTCAAATACACGATACTCTGGAAGAACATCCTGATCTTTGTAACCATTTAATTCTTGGTCAACCCATTTTTTAAATTCAGCATTACCCAGTCTAGCAGCCAAAACCTTGCATTTTCTGAGCACAACAGAGATATCAATCTTTTCATCGATTGCGGCATCCTGTATTTCTCGAAGAAGTGACATTCTTGCCTCCTCTAATATCAAAAAACATAATGCTGCTCTTCAGCGGGCGCGGCTTTTTGCGATCCACTGAAAGAGCTTGTTGGACGAAGCCGCTACGCGGCAAGCAAGCAGCCGATTCCATGAACTAAAATATTGCAACCTCCGTAATTATGAGTGATAAAAGATCAATTATAAAAATATATTTATTAACTCAAAATCAGGAGGTTACAATGGACA
>JAPVVG010000072.1 GCA_028571455.1 Desulfobacteraceae bacterium
ACCCTGGTTGAAAACCCCAATATAAACGTTCGTATCAAAGACGACTTTCTCCTGCATTCCTTAGATCTCCTCAAAATCAAAACTTCCAGCGTCCTTAAGGGTTGTCTCTGCAAGCTGAAAATCGGTGTCAAATTGCTTTATAACGGCATTTATAGCCTCCTTTTCCGATTTTGCTTTCAGCGCAGTCTTGATTCGGTTAATCTGATCCTGATCCAGCTCAATGGTCTTCCTTACAAGCGCCATTTCATTCCTCCATTTGATACATATAATATGTCTGGTTTATATGTTTTAACAATAGCAAGGCGCTGTTATTTGTCAAGAACAAAAAAACGCGGCTTCGCGTCTTTGTGTGCAGTTCTGCCTGGGAATGGCTACGAAACTCTTTGCATTATGCTGTTTACAATACATGGGCTGCCCGTTCGTGCTGAACGTGTAGTGCTTCGATTTTGATCTGAATAAAATCCTTTCGTAGTAAATTTTCAGATGCTTTTCACGTTTAACGGCCTTATTTTTTTACAGATACTTCACGGCCTCTTTGAGGCTTAGACCTATCCATTTTGCAAGAATTTGCAATTGTATTTTAAACATAAATCTAATAATATCCTAACCATTTCGTAACTTAATGGTTATAATCTGTCCACAAGGAAAATATATTATGGCTGATAATAAAATTCTTGTTGTAGATGATGAGGAGGATATTCTGGAGCTGGTTAGATATAATCTGGCCAGAGATGGATACAGGGTTGTTTGCGCAGCTTCTGGAGAACAGGCGCTAAGCAGAGCCAAATCCGAGCCTTTCGATTTGATTTTGCTCGATCTCATGTTGCCCGGCATTGATGGTCTGGAGGTAGCCAAAAGGCTGAAAAGCAAGCCAGACACCCGGCATATCCCCATCATTATGTTGACTGCAAAAGGCGAAGAAGCGGACATCGTAACAGGGCTGGAATTAGGCGCTGATGACTACGTTACCAAACCGTTCAGCCCCAGGATTCTAATTGCACGGGTTAAGGCTGTTATTCGAAGAAGAGTGAAGGAAGAAACCGATGATTCTTCAATTATTCAGATATATGAACTTGAAATCGATCCGGGTAAACGCAAAGTGCTTGCCAGGGGATTGCATGTTGAATTGACATTTACCGAGTTTCAAATCCTTTACCTGCTTGCCAGGCGGCCGGGCTGGGTCTTTACCCGTTTCAAAATTGTTGATTTAATCCGGGGTGATGATTATCCTGTTACGGATCGCAGTGTTGATGTCCAGATTGTCGGATTGCGGAAAAAGCTTGGGCCCTGCGGCAAATATATCGAAACCGTCCGTGGTGTCGGATATAGATTCAAGGAAACAGAATGAAGAAAAAGAAACGGTTGTTCCGTCAATTATATCCTTCATATTTGCTGATTATTTTCATATCTCTGACTGCCGTAAGCTGGTACGCTTCTGATGCTATGCGAAGTTTCTTCTTTGCGCAAACAGCGGACGTTCTTGAAACCAGGACGAAATTGCTGGAAAGCCGGATCATTAAACACCTTTCACCGCTAAATGAGAAATCTATTGACCTGGCCTGTAAGGAAATCGGCAGAATTTCAGCAACCCGGATAACTGTTGTGCTTCCATCCGGCAAAGTAATCGGCGATTCAGAAGAAGATCCCCGCAGCATGGATAACCATAGCGATAGAAAAGAAGTAAGAACGGCGATTAGCGGAAATATCGGCAATTCAATAAGGTTCAGCAGAACACTTCAGCAAAAAATGATGTATGTTGCAGTGCCTCTGATAAAGGATAATAAAATACTGGGTATTTTAAGGGCCTCAATTCCTGTAACGTATGTAGATAATGCTTTAAAGTCCATACAAAGAAAAATTGTGCTGGGAGGATTGCTCATAGCTTTGTTTGCAGCAATAATCAGCCTGTTTGTTGCGCGGCGTATCAGCAGGCCCCTGGAGGAAATAAAAAAGGGTGCAGTTCGTTTTGCCGAAGGCGACCTGACCCACAGGCTTCCGGTGCCTGATACAGAGGAGGTGGGAGCCCTTGGCGAAGCAATGAACCAGATGGCAGCCCAGCTTAACAGCAGAATAAAAACCGCCATACGCCAGAAAAATGAACTGGAAACCGTCCTTTCCAGCATGTTAGAGGGAGTAATTGCCGTGGATATGGATGAACGCATCATCAGCATAAATCAGGTGGCAGCCAAGATGTTTAATGACGAGCCTGAAAAGTTTCAAGGGCAAAGTATTCAAGAGGCAATAAGGGTCTCAAGATTGCAGCGTTTTATTAAAAAGGCGCTTTTGAGTATAGAATCGATAATAGAGGATGATATCGTTTTAAGCCACGATGAAGAACGCATTCTGAATATACACAGCTCTCCGCTTCAGGATGCAAAGAAAAAACGCATCGGCATACTTGTTGTAATAAACGATGTTACAAAACTCAGACGTCTTGAAAATGTCCGGCGTGATTTTGTTGCCAATGTTTCCCATGAGATTAAAACACCCTTAACAGCCATCAAAGGTTTTGTAGAGACCCTTCATGACGGAACCGTTGAAAAACCTGAAGATATTGAACGTTTTTTCGGAATTATCATTAAGCACATTAATCGTCTTGATGCCATAGTTGAAGATCTTCTGACCCTGTCAAAAATCGAACGGGAAGATACGGGAAAAGAAATTAAGTTTGAAACAGGATATATTAAAGATGTTATAGAGACGGCAATTCAGGTTTGCCAGGCAAAAGCGGATAAAAAAAATATTCATATCGAGTCTGTTTGTGAAAAAGAAATTACCGCAAGAATCGATCCAGCGCTTCTTGACCAGGCCATAGTTAACATCCTTGATAATGCCATAAAATACAGCGAAAAAGAAAGCGCTGTATATGTCGAGTGTTCTTCAAGGGAAAAAGAGATAATAATCAGCATTAAAGACCAGGGGATTGGAATTCCAAAAGAACATCTTCCCCGTATTTTTGAAAGATTCTACAGAGTGGACAAAGCTCGAAGCCGTAAGCTCGGGGGCACCGGACTTGGGCTTGCCATCGTAAAGCATATCGTCCAGGCTCATGGCGGTCGAATTGACGTTGAAAGCACACCAGGCAAAGGAAGCACCTTTACAATCCATCTGCCCAGACTATAATATTTTCAAGATTCTTCCTTGACTCTTCTTTACTGTATGGCCGGGCAACTGGAAGCCGCTCGACAGGTCCTGGAGACCTTTTTCACCCGCACAGCCAACATCAAAGGTTTGAAAAGCTCTCCTATTCATCAGGAGGCAAAGAATTTGTACAGGGAACTCAGCACAGCCCTGGGCGTTCAAAAACAGAGTCCTGCTTGCTCTACCCATACTGATTTTGCCCAATGACAGTAGCTTAATTGTCAAACATTAATTCACAATTCAAGCTTTGACACCGAGCTTTTGACACCGAGCTTGTCGGCATTTAGCGGAATTGCCAATGATGGCATTTTCGCTAAATGGTCGGATAAAGTCCTCTGCGGGACACATAATCTATTTGCAATCCTTTCTTGTGGCAGACCAAGCCGGTGCATACGACAAATCTTTAGATCCATTTCCAGCTCGGTTGACGCTCTTAAATCAGCAATATAAGAGTCGACTGCCTGCCTTGAACGACCGATTGCCTGCCCGATCTCAAAAGATGTCAAACGGGGATTGTTTTCATATGCCCGTCGGGCCGTCGTTCTGGCTTCATCTTCAGTTAACTGGAGAGGGCCTATCGCTTTTTTAGCCGCATAGAGGAGGGGGTCCAAACCATCCATCGTTATAATGTGGACAGGTATTTCGGTTGCGCCGATCTCCTTGTATGCCTGCCAGCGATGTGCCCCGTCAAGAATGCGGTATTTATCATCATATTCCGGATGAATCTGTACCTCAATGGGATCGATCTCAAAACCATCGCGCATGTTTTCGGCAAACATGGAGACGCGCTTTGGAGAAACCCCTTCCCGTGGGTATATGTCCTCATCCAGGATTATTTGTGTAATGGGAACTGTGCAGGTTTTTTTTGCCATGATGCCACTTTCTGCAATAATCAGGTTTAAATTGATGCAAAAGCGCAAGAACTAAGGTCATGATAAGACAATATCAACAGATAAAATAGAAACTTATAATTTTAGGGGCGTCCCGGAAGTCCCATGCTTAAAAGATAGTTAGTTACTTATTTATGGACGTCCCGCAAGTCCCGTCCCCATATTTTCTTGATGCAGGGATCATCCCAAAAGATCTCCTGTCTGATCAGGAAACCCTTAACGCATTACCGATGTTTTTCAGGACTGTTCGAAGCGAGAAGCCTACCGCCGAGGAAATAGAAAAGCTGATCGAAAAGATCAGAGGAGAAGGTTGATGGCCTCAGCCACTTTTTCCGGAACATCTTCTTTGGACAAAAAACCCAGCTTGACCGCTCTGCAGACGAGAAAATCGTCTTCCATGGAAGAATAGGTTTCCCATAGCTCACGGGATGTTTTTTGATGTGAAAAAGGGGTCAAGTCTGCCTTTGACCCTTATTAATGCTGTCTTGTATTTTCCCTATCTGTTTTTTAATTTTCCTGTCGTATTTTATAAGCTTCGAAACTCTTCTGTTATTAAGGTTTTTGTCTCTTATTGTCTTTCATGG
>JAPVVG010000073.1 GCA_028571455.1 Desulfobacteraceae bacterium
CCGCGAAATGCTGGCTTCTAACGTGGAGCTTTCCCGTAAGCTGAAACAAATGGAAAAGAAATATGATGAACAGTTTAAGATCGTCTTCGAGGCGATCCGGCAACTAATGACACCGCCTGCGAAACCACGCAAGAAGATTGGATTTGTGGTAAAGGAAAAGCAAGCTGCCTATGGCCGTCGAGGTCCAAAACGCAAAATAAAGACTTCTTAGACAAGATTTACAGGATAAGCCGGATTTCTTGAAGATTTTTTTGCTCTATCAAGTTTATCCAGTTAATCCTGGTTAATAAAAGGCTAAACAGAGCGAAGCTCTTTTTGTGGACTACATTGCAGAACACCTCAACATTCACTACAAGGCCGGCGGAATTCAATACGCCCGCAACAAACTGGAAAAACTGGATCTAATAGAGAAACACAACAATATCTGGAAAATAGTCGATCCGGTCTTTGCCTGCTGGCTGGCCTGGTATTGATATTGGCAGCAAGTCGGATTATGGCAACTTTGTTTTTGAGCTAAAAAAGAAAGACCTGAAACATTTTCCAGTTCTATATTAAGTTTGACGACAACTTCATCTAAGGAATGCCATACAAGACCATGTGACCATATCGGACGAGATCCTATCCCTTCTTAAAGCTTCTCCTGTATCTCTAACGGCAACAGATTTGTGCATGAAGCTTCGCTTATTATCACTAAAACTTCCAGAGCATGAGATATTGCGTGAACTTCGGTTTCTCCAAAAGGAAGGTTTGATTCGTATAGAGGGAGGAAGCTGGAAGCCCACTTCTGCTTTTGCTAAAAAGCCAATATATCTTCAATTAACAAAGCCACGATCTAAAGCAGACTTATCAATGCCTTCTGTTCCTTCATCTGATGAATGGGCGCCAAGTAAAAGCCCTTTTCTAAACCCTATCTCTCAGCCAGAACGCAAACCAAAACCTATAAGTCCGCTGCTATCAGATAAACCTGATTTTTCAGGGCCATGGGGAATGTTTCGGAAACTACTTGGATATTACTCAGATTGCGTGCGCAATGATGAAGGGTGTGAGGCTTCCGGATTCTTGCAGGATTATGGGGAGCGGTTTCTGTTTTTAAATCAAACTGGATTTTGGTACCCAAGGCCAGGATATCAATGGGGAATTACATTGCCCTTATGTCCTGATTTACAACATTTCATCAAAAAACTTCTTTTAGTGGGTGAAAATGGGGTTTTAGTCTTGGGTTATCCTTTCCAGATTTTTACGAAACCAAATGGCACTGGACCGGAAGGTGTTTTTGTAAAGCCTGTATTTACATATCAACTCAAATTTGAGCTTCAAGCCAATGCTCTTCGGCTCTGGGATGATGACCCATGCCCTGAAATAAACCTTGATTGGTTAAGCTACGCTCTCAAAAAACCGGATCAACAAAAAATGTTTCTTTCTACATGTGGCCTTATGGACCGTGGACGAATTGATGAGTCTTTTGGCGATGGAAGTCGATATTCATATGCACCTGACTTAAAGACCCTTGCCGCCGGTATCTCAACTTTTTTTGGAGAGAGAATCAGGGAGCCGCTTCGTCCTGAATGCGTATCTTCTTCAAAGCTCCCAACAAGGCCGGATAGCGGCATATACAATCGTGCAGTGCTGATGATTGGGAATAGAACAAGGTATACGAAATCTCTTCTCAAAGAGCTTAAAATGATTGCCTCAATGAGTGATGAGAAGCTTGATAAGACTGCTTTGAAATTTATTTTTAAGAGTCAGGACAAAATACAAAGCATGGCAAATTTGGGTAAAAACCAGGTGCCTCATAAAAAAATAGTTCATGAGGGAATAGTTATTGATACCTGCCTTCTCAACAATGAGCAGCGCGAGACTGTAGCGTCTCTATTGACTGAAGATATCAGTGTTATTACTGGTCCTCCTGGTACAGGTAAAAGCCAGGTTGTAACAGCGGCAATGGTGAATGCCAGGTTATCGGACAAAACAGTGCTCTTCGCCAGCCGGAATCATAAGGCCATAGACAGCGTGGTTTTCCGTCTTGTTTCAAGTGACAACAGGCCTTTGGTTGTTCGAGCCAACTCCAAAGAAGACCCTTTTCTAAAAACAGGCTTTGGGGATGTATTAAGCCAACTTCTTGTAGAGGAATATGATGAAACAGCCAGCGACAATTTGAAGAGTATAATATCTGAACTTTCCAGACTGCTGGAAAAACGAGGGCAATTAGGCGTTCAAACAAATGAGATCCAAAACTTAAGAGACCGTCTTGGGGATCTGCAACAACAAATGTCAGCCCTCGCTGAGTCTTGGTCTTCTGGGGCTGATCTTGAACTGGCTAAAATGCCACAACTTTTTCCTGGAAAGTCATTAGAAAACTTGGATCGTGTTATTGGTTCACTTCGCAAGACAAAGAATGCTCTTGGTTTTTTATCCAATTTGATCTGGTGGGTGAGATGTTTGGTAATAAATCCAAAAATCAAAACAATAGATCAAGCCTTGCGACAAAACTTCCCAAGCTGGCATCTGGATATATCAGGCAGGGGTTTTCAAGGTTTAAAAGAGGCCGCTAACCAGTTACCTTTATTTCTGGAAGCAAGTAAATTTTGTTCACTTCAGATGGATTCTAAACCGATCGAGGTCGAATTAAAAGGTTTACGCCAAATAGAAGAGCTTGCTCCAAAGATAAGTCAAATTTCCAATAGGTTGGCAGAAATGTCTTCACAGGCTATTTGCCTGCATCTTAGCTGCTGGGCCGGTCTTCCACAAGATGCTGACAGGGAGGAATTGGCTGCGCTAAAATCGGCGCTAAGGGGTTTGGGGCATCCTGTTTCTGATGAAGCTGACAGGAAGACTGCTCAAGCGGCACTTAATAAATCTTTACCTTTTCTCAGTAGTGTCCGGTTTAAACTTTCATAGTGTCAATTAAGTGTTTGAAACTATATGACATATTGACAAAATTAAAAGGGATCGATTTGAATTTGCCCTAAACCTGGTTTCATGGTTCTTTCGCAGAAAAATATGCGAAAGGAGCCTCTTTATGAACCAGGGTCAAACTATTTTCTCTCAGGTAATCGATTTCCTGCCAAAAAAAAATTTAGTCAATGTGTCAATCGTTATAGCGGTAATCACCGTATACGTTCTTTTACGTGCTACAATCAGTTTCTATGTATGGCTTTTGCTTAACTGGCATACCGTGAAAGCTTACGTGATATCGAGTGCTGTCTACGGGCCATGCGGGAGAAACTTTACCATATAGGTATAAGGGGTGAGGTCTCTCGCAGCACTTTAGCTGATGCCAATGAAGTTCGAGATTGGCGGATATACAGCGATTTCGCCCAAATTTTGATTCACGAGGCCCGCCGCCTCTATGCCGAAGATGATTTCGGCCTTGAATTGAAAGAGACCGTATATGCTCTTGATTCATCGACAATTGATCTATGCCTTTCGGTTTTCCCATGGGCTCGATTTCGCAAAACCAAGGCAGCCGTAAAATTACATACGCTACTGGATTTGCGTGGCGATATACCGACTTTTATTTGGATCACTGACGGTAAAGTTCACGATGTCAATGTGCTCGATCATCTTATACCAGAACCAGGTGCAATCTATATCATGGATCGTGCCTATTTGGACTTTCAGCGGCTTTACCAGATGGATCAATGCTCAGCCGTATTTGTGACTCGTTCTAAAACCAATACAGGGCTTCGCCGTTTATATTCACAAAAAATTGATAAAACCACTGGAGTTAGATATGATCAAATAGTTTTACCAACCGGGTTTTATGCAAAAAAAGATTATCCGGCCAAGCTCCGTCGCATAAAATATTTCGATGCTAAACAAGGTAGAACATTCATTTTCCTTACAAATCAATTCACGCTTCCGGCGTTAACGATTGCCGAGTTGTATCGTTACCGGTGGCGAGTGGAAATATTTTTCAAATGGATCAAACAGCATTTGAGAATCAAAAAATTCTTTGGCACATCGGAGAATGCTGTTAAAACTCAAATATGGATCGCTATATCAACGTATGTTCTGGTTGCCATAATGAAAAAACGGCTGAAAATTGATTTGACTCTCTACACTATTTTACAGATTTTAAGTATATCTCTTTTTGAGAAAAAGCCTATTTATCAGGTGCTGACGCAAAGTGATTACAAAAACCAAATTACTAGCGGACATATCCAATTGAAATTATTCGACTGTTAACCGGACACTACTGAATGAAAATAATGAAAGATTTATCCATGTAAAAAACACCTGGAACAGGTGGAAACCTCAAGAATATCTCTATGACGCTCTTCAGGAAGCTCAAATGCAATCAGGATGGCTTGAGAAATTGACCGCTAAATGCTGTAATTTTGATCTTTCAAGAACATTGCCTGAGGAAAAAAGCCTGACCGAATATGTTCGAAAAAGTGTTCAAGGTGCTTTGAAACTATGCCACGGTGATGTAGTGGGGGCAATTATCACTGGAAATCTGGAGTACCTCCCAGCTAATAGCGATCAATCTTTAAAGCACATCGTCTTCGAGGAACTTGAAAAAGCTGGGCTTGAATACAACGCTTCGCCTAAACCTGCTGGTACCTATATCTTTTATCCTGAAGGAACAGATATTGATCTAATTGCTGAAGGCTGCCTGATATATCACAATAGGGTATCAAAAAACCTCCCTACCTATTATGACACTCTCCCAAAACTTGATATGTGGGCACGTGTTTATGGCAAAACTCAATGGTGTTCACTCGTTAAGGATGATGTAATTGAGGGAGGTGAAACTTATGAAAATCCATCACCTCCGAAATTCGCTGTAGAACAAGACCAACACGAAATCGAATTTTTTCTCAGGCGAGAGGATTCGGATGATTTCAGAAAACTACCGTTCGCTCTTCCTGGCCCTGCTCCTTCCCAAATTGGTCTTAATCTTAAAGTAAAAATGCGACCTGCTCAAGGGTTTGCATCAGTGGAAGTAATACCCAGTGAATCAAAAGCCTTCGGGTCAGAACATTTGTATTTGGATTGGTCCAGAATGGAGCCATCTGAACTTCCCGAAGAACCCTTAGGTATAGGGTTTCCTCAAACTTTCAGGATTGAGACACACCGAGATGTTTATAATGCTGTCAAATTGACATTAAGAACCTATCTTCAAACCACTTTTATTGATCATAACTATGGTCAGGTTATACTTCAATTAAAAGATGAGATAAGCCGGACAAGATCTGTATTATGGAACTATGGCGATAATACAAGATATAGGATTGTAAATGAAAATGGTTATTTGCCGGGCGGGATTGATACAACACTTATGTTAAATGTTATCAATAAAATGGATAATGAAATTGGAGAGTTTCTTGCTCGCCAAATGATAGAAAGAAACTCTAAAAACTTTAAATGTTTGATACAAATATCTACCTGGCTTTTCGCTGGAGCACCTGAAAATTGCTATGTATATTTGCGACAAATGCTAAAAAGCGAAAAAATTAATGTGCCAGTAAATGTTGTTCATGGTGCAGGACGATCTTTTTTCCAAAATGAAGATATAAAACTTTTTTTTGATGTTGCTGTTAAAAGGATTAAAAATGATAGGGAAAAAACAAATAATTGAGTTCTCGCAATATCTCGAATTCTTCAACACAGAGATAATGCCCCGGAGCGCTTAAGTCGTGATCAAGTCTTATTTCTTGCAAAGTTTGCATGCGACAGAATGAATTCTCAACTTAACCAGGGGAATATCAAGCAAATATTTAAAAATTCAGCGCACCTTTTTCTGTTTCTTTTACGCTGGCGTACGATTGGTGAATTTTTGGTTGAAGGGGAGGAATACAATCTGGGGCAGCGAGCAAAGAGCATTCTTGAAAATGCCTCGGAATTAACCGGAGATAGTAGAATCGAAGGCATTTTGAAAGAAATAGCTAAATATATTGAATATGAAGGTGATAAAATTATTACTGGTTTCCCTGAGGAGTAGGATTGCGTACGCGACGAAATTTTTCGTGGGACTGGTCGAATAACAATAAGGGAGACTTATGGCACAAACACCTGATGAAAAAACCTATGTGGGAGCTGTATTTATGGGACATCCTAATATTAATACCGTCAAGAAAAGAATGAATAAATGAGCTCAAGTAGGCAGGTACATATTTGTTTTACCGGACATCCTGAAAATTGTATGTGGTATGTGATATGAAGAAGCGAATAAAAAACGTAAAGAGAAAAAAGTCACACCCTGAACATGACAGCTATTTACTGCGGATAAGTAAGGGTGAACGATTGTATAAATTCTATTATTTTCGTCCCATCGCAGGACGTCATTATCATTTTGAATATCGGATATTAACAAAAGAAAAGAGCAATGGGATGTTGGAAATGGTAAGCTATAATTTCAAAATAGAAAATAATGCCCCCCAGAAAAGCTCTACCACCAGGGTTCCTGAAATTTCAAAACAACAATTAGAAGATATCGTTAGAAATGTTAGAATAAAAACGAATACAGGTACTGATGAGTTTGAGGAATTGGACCTTTCTATGTTTTCGACAATTGATGAACAACTTGAATTTCTAAAACAACAGGACAGAGTGGATACAATGTATATTATGTAGATTGGACGACCTCTTCGATTCCCATATCGCGGAGTTCATCAGTTTGTCTTGGATAAGAATCGTAAGAGCTCGATTTAACCAGGAAATTTTGAGAGGTTTCGATCTTAGGCGCTTTTCATGGATTGTTTATTAAGTGGAGTTGCGCCTCGGCTGCGAGTTCGATAGCGATCATCTTGTGTTTTGACTTATCTGTTGGCCATCCAATAATATTCGCATGTCGCGGATGTGGTTCAGTATCTGCTTCAATTTTTAAGTCTTGTTTTAGAATGCTTGAAGCGACAATCTCCGCCCGCCCCAATAATTTTTTATTTTGTATTTCAGCTACATATAGCCTACCAATTTCATTAATTTGTTGGTAAGTTAGGTCCTTGATTCGGTATACCGAAACTTCACCATTTTGGTTTGGCATAAAAGCATTATGTCTTATTGTTTTATCAGCTCTATACCACTTTTTCTGTAGAATAAAGCGCGCAAGGCATTCTAATAGAGATATCGTATCTTGCAATTTCATATTACACTATGGGAACAAGCGCCTAATGCAATGACGAATAATCTCAGGCAATTCATCAGCAAAATACTCAGTCCCATGTATTTTGTTGCTTTTACCAAACAATCCAGCATAGATGATGAGATTGTTACCACCAACACTAATCACAAATACGGAATACTTTTCCTTATACCATTCAAATGTTATTTCACCACCTGGTTCAGCCGAAATGTCGGGCATTGGCAAAGAAGAAGGCATCATTCTTAGCAACTTGCGTGATTTGGAATATGTTTCACGGGATATCGGCATAGCTCCGTAACCATCCCAGTTTGCTTCTAAACATTCCTCATATACCTTCTCAAGCTCTTCAAGTGCAAGATCAGTCCAATCGATTATTCCTTTCAAATCTAATTGAACAATTTTTCCGGCAACGTTGGTTGTGTCAGGATAAGTTTCTTTCGGGGCAGAAGAAAATGTGTTGTTCTTACCACCAATCGTTTTTAATGACAAAAAGCCAGCCAAAGCCGTCATATTCCGGCCGCCATTTCCCGCGCCCATGTCAGGATCGTAAACGCTATTGCCTGTGCTTAGGGCTTGTTCCATCAATTAACCCCCCAAGTATTTCGCAAAATTCAAAAACTCGTCACAAAACTGTTCATATCCATCTAATAGCAAGGATAAATTCGACTTATGTTTATCCACCGCCCCAGCTTCATAGTTATAATTGAGATTTAAAAAATCTTTCTTTTGCGTAACATTGATGGATCGAGTTAAGCCATGTACGTTCTCAATGTTATAATTTGAACTCATCCACGTTTTATCAGTTTTAGTTTGCAATGAACTTTCTATGACATTTATCTTATTGGTGGCAAAGAAATCTAAATAAGTGCTTGGATTGCTGACCTTTTTCGTCAAAGTTTCAATTTTGGTTTCAATTTCAGCAAGAAGATCACAGTTGATATTCACTCCAACAGCCTTGAGCGGAGTATAAGGTAGCTTTGCGTAGTAAACATTGAAAATACTCAAGACCCTTGTTTCAGCAATATTTGCAATTCCTGTTTCCATTATTTGCAATCTATTCATCTCCACAGTAAATTTGAGATTCTGAAATTTAAGATGTCTAATTACAGGAATATCGGGTGGTGATTGGTCATCGGGTTCCCCCAAATTGAGTTCACATACTGTGTTTAAAAAATTTGGAGAAACTATTGCGGGATTAAAGCTTCCTAAAGCAACTAAGGTAATAAAATTATAATCTATTTTCATAAGACATTATCTCAGAGTTGATTGGTTTTTTGCTTATATTTATCTATCAGTTGCTAAATGAGAAACTGAAATTTGAGGACAGCGATAAAAAATATTCAATTTTTTGAATTCGTTATAGTTTGTGAAAAAAATGCTGTCAAGATATTTTCATATCCCTCTGCTCCGATCCACGACATCGCTCCCCTCCCTTGCACCACGACATTTCTTCGGCTACATGACCGAAGTTCCTCTAAACAAACATCGTACTTTTCACACCCTTTCTGCCCGAACATTTCCATAATTTTCCGAAGATCATGCAGAACATAGCGGAAGACAATAGATTTATTGATTTTTTCACTTTACGAGTTTATAAATGACATCGGAAAGACAAAGGAAAAATAGTGTGTAGCATATTGATCAGCGCATTAGTTGATATCTGTTTATGCAAATGCTATTGAAGAAACAATGGCGGCATAACGGAATCAAATAGCTTAAGAACCAACGGAAAGAAACTGTTATGATGACATTGCAACAATTTTCTGCGGAGCCATCCACAATTTCCACCATGTATGGGTGTCAAAGCTTGAATTGTGAATTACAAATTTCTAAAATATATTGAAATGATTATAAAATATGACACATCAGTATGCAAAAACAATTCGTAAAAAGCTGCGGGAGCTTGACGGGCTTGCGATGCTGCTTGTGGATGTTGATTATGACGGGGAGATTTTTGATATGGACAGGACGGTATTTGCCAAAGATATCAGTGATGACGGCAAAATCAGAATTACCGGTTTGACGGAAAGCGTTGTCGTTATTGCCATTGATAAACATGGCAATGAGAGCAAACCGTTTATAATCAAAGATGAGTAAGAGTGCATGACAACCATCAAATGATTTTATGATCAGTAATCCCGGTTGATGACAAAAGGAGGGACAAATATTTATGATTTCACCTGATATAAGAAAAATTATTATGGAATGTGCTCGTGAGTTTAATGTGAAGACAATGTGGATTTTTGGCTCTTCGCTTGAAGATGATTCTGTTGCGCGTGATATTGATTTGGCCGTTGAAGGAGTTCCACCAGAGCTGTTTTTCAAATTCTATGCCCGTCTATTTATGGCTCTTCCCAAGCCTGTTGACCTTGTAGATTTGTCGCAGGACATTCCAATAGCTTCAATTATTCGTGCCAAGGGGGTTAGTATTTATGAGCGGTAAAGATTCGTTTTTAGAAGATGAACGGAAGAACATTGAAAAAACAGTGATAATGATTGAGCATCTTACGGAAAAGACAGATCTTTCAAAATATGAGGTCATCGCACTTGGCACGCTTTTGCAAAACATATATACCGGTATCGAAGGTGTCATACGTTACCAATTGCAAAATATGGGCGTCAGATTGCAAAAGGATGAGAACTGGCATAAGAATTTGCTAATGAAATCAAGGGATAATGGTATTATTTCAGATGCGCAGTTTGAAGGACTTCTTGAATTGCTACTTTTTCGCCACATGCATATGCATGGCTATGGATTTATGCTGGACGAAATACGTCTTCGAGAATTAGCCGCACCAGTGCCTGATCTTTGTAAGGGTTTTCTTAAAGATTAGAACAAAATAAGAATTTATACTCCATTGACTATGAATACTGGAAAGGCGGCAAGGACAGGGTCAGGCGAAGTTTTAATCCCGATTTCTTTATAAAGATCGATCTTGACGAGTACATTTCAAGGCTTGACGGTGAAGGGTACCTGGATCATCTTGAAAAGCTAAGAAAGCTCCAGGATGAAGGAATAGAAACTCTCATCAAGGTGGTGGAGATCAAATCTGATGAAGAGCAGGATGAAGCAACTCCGGCAAAAGCGGAGTATGCAAAGGTGCATTTTGAAAGGGTAAACAGAAAATTAAGCACACTGAACCTGGCAGATATTGAGAGCAGACATCGAGATGATGCCAGACAATATTACACCTTTGATTTGCTCACTCCGAATCAATTCCTGCGCTGGATTGCTGGCCTGGAAAAGGGAAATCTGGAATAATGACAGGCTGGATGTTATTGCCAGGCACGAAAACTCTAACCTGAATTGAGCGATTTTTTACTCGATCTGCACTGATCTCTTGCGCATCAAGGCTCCGCAATCTTCGATCCACAATCCAAAATCCGCAGTATGGCAACAAGGCTATTTTGATTAAATTGAAAAAAAGGTTGACAAAAAGTTTTCCATGAGTTAGTTATGTCTAACATAATTTAGATTGTCTAATTATTAATATGGAAACCATAACAGAACAATCATTAAATTAAGCAGGAAAAGTTCAGCCACTAAGTCACAAAGGCACAAAAGGACATATGATTGAGGAATTGCGAATTGAGGAATTGAGGAATTAAAAGTGACAACATCCTTCAATTCCTAAATTCTAAATTTTAAGAGAATTATATTATAATCCTGGCCTGCCTGTCCTGGGACGGCAGACAGGTCTTTGAGCCTTAGTAGCCGAACTTCAAAAAACAAAAGAATGTCTTACGGGTTCCGCAGAGGCGGGAAAAGTGAAGGCATGATTGGAAACAGCAATAAAATAGTTTCTATCATGCCTTTTTTTATTTGAAAAGGAAAAATATTGGCAGTGAGGTTTCAAATGGAGACAATACTACTGGAAGCTTACGTAAAAAAACGATTTAACATGGGACTGTATGAATTCGTCAAACAGAAAGTAGAGAAGGAAAATCTTTACGATTATGAACTTGCCGGCATGTTAAATGTAGATAGGGCATTCGTCGGGAAGTTGAGAAAAGTCTTTATAATAGAAAAGGCTGCCAAATTTCCAAGGCGGTTTGAACGGAACTATGGCGCTGGCGCTGTGGAGAGATTAATAAAAATCATAGAGAATCCAGACAACACCCTGGTCGACGTGGCCAGACATTTCGGGTTTTCCAGGGAATACGCCCGGCAGGTGTATAAAAAAATCTATGGATATCCCTATACTGAAGCCTTCCAAAACAAGCTACAGCTAAGAAAGCGCAAAATACTTGCTAACAGGAAAAAGCCTAAACAGCTCGAGCTGTTGCTAAAGATCAAAGAAAAAATGAAGTCTTTTGGCTTGACTCTACATCTCAGGATTCGGAAACACTCGTATGAAATTTTGACAAATGGCTACAAGCTTCTTGTCAGGCATGCCTTAACGACTGTCACGATCGGAAAGAAGCAATATTTCCACATCACAACCGGCGCCGGCCCGGCGGATATTGACTTTATCATTTGCCTTTGCAGAAACAACGGAGAAAGCATCCATTACGTTATTCCGCGGCATGTCATGCCAAAATACGGGGTTTACCTTTTTCCCGAAGCGAGGCCTGCTGAAAGCAAGTATGCCCGGTTCAAGGAGGCCTGGCATTTGCTAAACCATGAAAACCGGACCAAGGCTGAAATCGACCTTGCGATAAAAGGAGACCGTGCATGATGGAAACAATCGACAAGCTGGACAGAATCGGATGGATCGTATATATCGGCAGCCTGGCAAGTGTGCTTTTACTGGTAATATATGCGCTACTGGTATGAATAGGGAGTGGAGATTTTTAAACTTTTCACGAAGCCGTTAAAAAGAGGTCAAAAAGAGGTTTGACAAAAAAGAAAAGAAAGTCGTATAAAAAAATATTTAGATCCAAGAAGGATTTGTAAGTATATCTAAAGTTTAAAATAAAGAATAAGGGCCACGAAGGCTATAGATCCTGTAAAAACAGGCGGGCTTTCGTGGCTTTTTTATTTGAGAATGCGCTCGCTGTTGCGGTTCAAAACATTTGACGATTTGGGTTGGAAAAAATGCTTGAAAATAGGGCAAAATTAATCAATATTAGTCACCTGTCTGCGTGCAACGCACAGGCAGATATGCTAATAAACTAAAAATAAATTGATGACATCAATTTTCAGCAACACAATAGAAAACAAAAAACATCAGCATTCTGTATTGATAGGCTCAAGTAGTTTACCCCGCAACCTGCACTATTATAACAAAAGCACAGGATTTTGATTTTTTTGATCAACAGGAAAACGAATATTTTTCTTTATCCAGTATATCCAGTCAATCCTGTCTAAAACAAGGCCGCTCCAGAGGAATAGCGTTGCATTCCACAGGGCAGGCACAAAGGTGTCTACCGGAGGCGTAAACACTGAAATGGCTAAGACAAAAGTAGACAAGAGAAAGGCGAAAAGGAAGGCAAAACAGAAACAACGACGAGTCAGAATGTCCCTGGCTTTTCAGAAGGAAAAGGCCGACTTCCTGTTTAATGAATCTCTATGGCTTAAAGACCAGGGGCAGTTGGAGGAGGCCCTGTTTTGTGTTGAAAAGGCTCTGCAGTCAGACCCAAAAAACAAAGACATACTCCATGAGATGATGTATCTTGGATATCGTATGAACAGGACCGACGTGGAGATCAAGGCGCTCCTGGGGCTTTATGATAATGGATTTATAAAAGATGAACAGATGCCGATTTTATGCGATCTCCTGGAAAAGGAGGGGAGATATGAACAGGCATTAAGAGTCGCGGAAGAAACCCTGCCTCTTATCTCCAAAATGAAGATCCGTAATAAAAGGACGATCCGGGCGGATATTGTTCAAATCCAGAAGTATTGCAAGCTTCGATTGAAAATCAAGCAGAATAGTGTGGGTGAAGCGGGGCGGACAGGACACAAGCAGGGACGTGACGGGAAGGCGCTGCCACCCGCTCCAGAAACAGCCAAGACAACAGACCCTCCCAAAAAAGAGGGTGGTCCAAAACTCTGTACAAACCCGGTCTCACTCCCGGAAATACCGGTATCGATCCAGGTGGATACACCGGCCTTCAAAAAGATCCTCTCTCATGGTCAATTTACCTCTCTGGAGCGCTATGAACTTGCTCTTCAAGGCTATCGTATACGCTTTCAGGAAAGCTTTGAAAACCTTATCTGTCTTAACAACCTTCAAGATGTTCGCTCATTATGGTATCAGGAAGAGACGGCCAGAAAAGTCCTAAAGAACTTTCGCGGCCGTGCGCTGCTTTCGGATGAAGTTGGCCTGGGAAAGACCATCGAGGCATTGATCATATTCAGAGAATATATTCAGCGTGGTATGGTAAAGAGCGCCCTGATTCTTACGCCAACTCCTCTTGTGAACCAGTGGCAGGGAGAATTGAAAACAAAATTCGGGCTCGATATTTCTTCTACAGATGACCAGAATTATCGCACGAAAGGGGATTCTTTCTGGAAAGAGCCCTTTGTCCTGGCATCCATCAACCTTGCAAAGTCAAAGAATAA
>JAPVVG010000074.1 GCA_028571455.1 Desulfobacteraceae bacterium
CACCTAACACCTAACACGTTAAAAGAGCTTTGCACAACCCATATTCCTGTTCAATTCTGGTCATTGCGAGGAGCAAAGCGACCGTGGCAATCTTGTGGATTATCAACATGTTTTGAGATTGCTTCGCTTCGCTCGCAATGACAATGTTAGGGTTTTTCTCAGGATTAGTTAATGTAAAGGGAGTTCTTTCACTCGACCCCTTGACCCCTTGACTCCTTGAACCCTTCAATACTTTCAAAACATATTGAGTTTGTGTGCTTTTTGATCAACCTGAATTGCCATCTCCTTTTTGAAACCATCCAGTATTTTTCCAAGTTCAGGATCAGAAACAGCAAGTATCTGGGCAGCAAGTATGCCAGCATTTTTTGCCCCTGGTTTGCCGATTGAAACTGTGGCAACAGGAATGCCGGGAGGCATTTGGACAGTAGAAAGGAGTGCATCAAGACCTTTTAAGACAGAAGAATCTATCGGAACCCCTATGACCGGAATAGCGGTATGGGCAGCAATTACTCCTGCAAGATGGGCTGCGTGTCCTGCGCCGGCAATGATAAGCTTTATTCCCCGTTTTTGGGCGGAAGATGCAAACTCAGATGCCTTTTTTGGATTCCTGTGGGCAGATGCGACGGTCATTTCATACGGGATGCTGAATTTTTTCAGGATCGCAATTGTTTCTTCCATAACAACATAATCGGAATCGCTCCCCATAACAATTCCTACCTTTGGAGGCACTTTTAGCCTTTCAACAGCCTTTTGCCCTATATCCTTGCGATAATATACATTGTCCCACGATATTTTCGAGACAGCCCCGTAGGCTTTTGATATTGCATTTGTGACGGAATCTCCAAGGGCTGTAACTCCTAAGACGCGTCCGCCGTTTGCAATAACTGTTTTGTCTTTTGCAGCGGTGCCGGCATGAAAAACAACAACATCTTTCATACGGCCAACCTGTTTTAAGCCTGAGATCGGCATCCCTTTTTTGTATGAGCCGGGATACCCGCGGGATGCCATGACAACGCATACAGATGGTCTGTCGTCGATCTCCAGCCTGCATTTATCCAGCTTTCCTTGAATTACAGCTTCCATTATCGGAATTATGTCGTTTTTCATACGGATTAACAGGGGCTGAGTCTCAGGGTCTCCAAAGCGCGCATTAAATTCAAGGACTTTGATTTGATCCTTATCGATCATGACCCCTGCATACAGAACCCCTTTGTATGGACGATTTTCAGCTTCCATAGCACGTACAGCCGGTATCATAATATCTTCCATAATTTTTCTGCTTATATACTTATCTACTATCGGAGCGGGAGAATATGCCCCCATACCTCCTGTATTCGGCCCTTTGTCGTTATCATATATTGGTTTATGGTCCTGGGAGGAAGGAAGCGGAAGCACGGTTTTGCCGTCAGTAAAGGCAATAAAAGATGCCTCTTCGCCGAACAGGCATTCCTCAATCACCACCTTGTTTCCTGCATCACCAAAATCTTTTTTTATCATTATTTTTTTTAATGCGTTTAGCGCTTTATTAACTGTCGCGCATACAATTACACCCTTGCCTGCGGCAAGCCCGTCAGCCTTTACAACAATAGGGGCGCCCATTTTCCGTAAATAGGTTTCAGCCTTTTTATAACTAATAAATGTCTGGCCCATAGCGGTCGGAATCTTGTATTTATTCATCAGGTTTTTTGCAAAGGATTTGCTGGATTCTATTTCAGTTGCCTTTTTTGTTGCTCCAAAGATTTTCAAGCCTTTAGCTTCAAAAATGTCGACTATTCCGGCAGAAAGCGGCCCTTCCGGACCCACAACGGTGAGATCAATTTTTTTATCTTTTGCAAATAAAACAAGTTTATCTATATCTTCTGCGCCGATCGGCACGCAGGTTGCCATGTTGGCTATTCCCGCATTCCCGGGCGCACAATATATTTTTTTTACTTTCGGACTTTGAGCAATTTTCCAGACAAAGGCATGTTCCCTGCCGCCGCTGCCGATTACTAAGACTTTCATAGTATCTCCATTGCGAGTTTTTCCAGCAAATCCTGCTTTATCTGATCGAGCTTTTCTCTATCTATCTTTGCCCCTTTAATGCCGCCGTTTAAAGCAATTTCCGAAAGATAATATTTGCCGTTATCGGCTATCATCAGATCTATATGGGCAAAGGGAAATTTGCCGCGTTTCATGATGGCGCGGCAGAATTCCTCTTTTTCTTTATCCAGATTATAAGGAGAACTTTTGCCGCCTGCGGCTATATTCATCCTGAAATTATCTGGATTATACCTGGTATATGCCTCAACATAATCGCCGACAATGATTATCCGCCCATCTATATAATTTTCCAGAAGTGGCTGCACAACAAAGGGATATGAAGTCTCTGACATGAAACTATAAAGGCTTTCAATTGTTTCCCACTTCTTGATTCCAAAACCGCAGTGCAGACGGTCTTCCTTGGTTACAATAGTGCCGATATTATTTTTATTGTAGTGGTTTATGGATTTAATCATGTCCGCTCGTCGCTCAATAACGCATGTATGAGGTAGCATCCAGTTCTGAAAAACACGGGCCTGGGCGACTTTGGAGCTATTTAAAATTTGTGCAAGAGGGGAGGGGAAGCAGCGCACACCTCTTTCAAGCAGGTCGATAAGCATGTATCGTTTCAGGTATTTTGATGATATAATTCTTCCTATGATAACATCGTTGCTGCAAAGTTTATGATAATGCTGCTTGAATTCGCTATTTTTTCTGATGATCATGAGAATGTCTGCTTTTTTTGAGACCTTTGAAAAATGTTCAATTTCGTTCAAGTTCAAGGAAGGCGAAAATTTTAACCACAGGAATACATTGAGTATTTTGAGGATTAAAATTTGAGCCTGACGCTGAAATTGGGCGAAAGGGGGCGTTTTGTAAAGGTCTCATTTTTATGTCTTTCAATGCTAAGCTCTATCAACCTGTCAAGAAGCCGGTCGAAACTAATTCCCGCGGTTTTTGCGGCCAACGGGAAAAGACTTGTTTCCGTCATGCCTGGTATGGTGTTGGTCTCGAGAACATATATATCTTTGTTGTCGAGGATCATATCGGTTCGGCTGTATCCTTTGCAGCCAAGAGCCTGGTGGGCCATTTTTGCATATGTTTTGGCCTTCTCAGCCAGATTATCATCAATACGGGCAGGGCAAATTTCCCGGGTTATGCCCGCAGTATATTTTGCATGAAAATCAAAAAAATCATGTTCTTTGTCAGGTATAATTTCAACAATAGGGAAAACCTCCGGCTTGTCATTACCGATAACGGCGCCTGTAAGTTCAATCCCCTTGATATATCTTTCGATAAGGATCGTGTCGTCAAAAGCAAAAGCGCTATCAACGGCGTCTTTAAGCGAATCTATTGATTTGACCATGGACATTCCGATGCTTGAACCGCCGTTAACCGGTTTGATTACCAGGGGTATGCCTAATTGATTAACATATTCTTCAGGATTGATTTTGTCGCCTCGCTTGATTGGAATATATGGCGGGACAGGGATGCTGGATTGTTCATAGAGCTTTTTTGAAATAAGCTTGTTCATTGCAACAGCGCTTCCAAGAACTCCTGATCCCTGATATGGAATATGAAGAAGGTCGAGGAGCCCCTGAATTGAGCCATCTTCGCCAAAAGGCCCGTGCAATATTATCAGGGCGACATCGATCTTAGATGCATCTGCCATCAAACGGTCAAGGTCTGTTTTTGGATCATACCTTATTACAATATATTTTTCCTTGTCCAGAGCCTCATAAACCTGGTTCCCTCCGTAAAGGGAGACCTTGCGTTCAGAAGAAATGCCACCGGAAAGAAGAGCAAGAGTTAATTTTTTCATATTATGAACTAACTGAGTCAAAGGATTTAAAGATCTGCTGTTTAGCTTTGTTATATTCATCCCGGGTAATCAGGTTATTTTCAAGCAGGTTGGCAATCTCTGTGAGTTCTCTGATACGCATAGCGCTTGAGTCCTCTAATTGCAAAAATTGTTTTGATTGGTCATTGCCCAATGCCGGTATATTGCCTGGCCTGCCCATTTTAAAAGAGGCAAGCCCTCCCAAAATACTTACTTCAATCGGTCTTCCGCTAAACATTGGGGAGCTTAGAGTTTCTTTAAGAGTCTTTCCTTCCTCTTTCATACGTCTGTAAATATAATATGCAGTGGCAATTATTATTACGCAGCCGCCTATAAAAATCCATAGCATATAATTAATGATGCCGCGGAAAAAAATAACCATAAGCCCAACGCCTGCAAGCAAAAGAACATGAAGTACGAGAATAAAATAGGCCAGCATGACCCCTTTAAAAAGACTTTCCCCATTTTTTCTTTTCTTAAACAGCATCGGTTAGTAACCGTTCACGGTTGTCGGTTCACAGTTCACAGTTTTTTCAACCACGCCTTGGTAAACTGTTAACCGTGAACTGTTTCAATACGTCTAATAAGCTTTGCTTCATATTGCTGAGGCGCTTCAAACATTACTGGCGTGTTTCGCATTGAATTCAGCTTCATAATCAAAAAGTTCAGTTTTTTTAATAAGCAATATTTTTCAAAAGGTTCTTCCATGCCTGATAGAAGCTCTTCAGTTTTCGTTATTTCCTTTTTTAATTCAAGTTCAGGGGGAAGGCAGTCTGCATTTTTCAATATTTTATAGGCAAGGCTTAGTTCTCCTGAAACACGTCCCTCATCTTCAAATACAAGAGGTTTGCCAGAGCCCTGCAGATTATCAAATTCCCCGTTTTTTTGAGCCTGTTTTATACGCTCTTCTACGATTTTTTCAAAGCCTGTAATCATAATAATATTATACCTTATAATTCTGCCAACTCTTTTGGAGATAATTTAAATCTAATATACTTGATATTATGATATTATCAAGCTCAAAAAATAAAAAAGCTCCTCTATTAAACTTTAGGAGGAGCCTTTATTAAGATGGTGGCGATGCAGGGAGTTGAACCCCGGACACTACGGATATGAGCCGTATGCTCTAACCAACTGAGCTACATCGCCAGATATTATAAATTTTGGAAAAAATTTTGTAGCAGCTCACGTTCATATAGTCAAGAAATAATCGGTTCCAGGTTCACGGTTCAGAGTTCAGGGTTGACAACCTTTGAACCTATGAACCTTGAACGGTGAACTTTCTTTATTGAGGTGTTATCCTTTTGTTAATAGTGAGTTAGGTCTCTTCAACCGTGAACCGTGAACCCCGCCGCAGGCGGGGCTCAACCCAGGTTTTATGCAGGCGAGGATCCCGCAACTTCAACTGTGTACTCTTCTATGGTGTCGGGAATATTTGGAAACACTATTATAAACGGGAGCAGTTTGCCCGGCTTAACATTAACATTCGATTTATTATCGCCCAGACGGCTTGCAAGTTTTTTATTTATTGAATTTATATCCATAGTTGACAGATCCTGGTCAGACAAGACATTACCGCAGTAAATAGTTACTGATTTTGAAAGAATTTTTCCTTTGGCATAGAGTTTTCCTGTTACTCTAATAAAACTACGTGCTCCGGAATATTCATTTTTAACTTTGCCTGATATAATAAATAGTTTTCCGACCTTAGAGTTGTCGATAAATTTATCAGTAATATCAAAAGCAATTATTTTTAGGTTGCCAGCCTCATCCTGAACAGCGGGCTCAACCAGATCGCTGATAAAAGGAATCTTGATATTCATGCTTTTTAGCACTACATAGGTGCCATAGGCCCCGCCCGTCAAAAGTGCTATAATCAAGACGATCAGCACCGGAGTGCTGATACGTTTTTTCTCAGCAGGTGCTGTTTCTTTTTCAGCGGTTATTGACGCTTTTTCTATTTCGGCATCATCCTCCAGTGGTTTTTCAACCTCTTCTGCTTCCAGTTGATCTGTCTGAGACTCTAAAGCTGCAGTTTCTGCGGATTCCTCTTTAGCTTCTTTTGTTATTTCTTCCTCAGCAGAGATTTCATCTTCATATAATTCTTCCTGATCAATAGCTTCAGGTTCAAATTCCAGCTCAGGTTCTTCCAGCGTTTCTTCAGCAACAGGCTCGGTCTCCAGCTCAAGTCCAAGCAACTCTTCAGGCTCTTCTTCGACTTCAGACCCAACCATTTCTTCAGCCGGTTCAACAGGTCTTTCCATCTCAACTGGTGGATAGGCCAGGAAAATATTTTGACATTTTGAGCACCGGACTTTGGAGCCTGTTTGTTTTAAAAGATTTTCATCTAAATTAAACTTTGTATAGCATTTTTCACAGGCTATAATCATGGCATGCTTCACTGGTTATAATTTCAAGCGATAAATCTCTGCCAAGTGCCTGAAATTTTCATTATAATCAATTCCATATCCAACAATGAATCCTTCTTTTAACACATGACCAACGTAATCGACCTTAATATCTACCTCACGCCGTTCATGTTTATCAAGCAGGGAACAAATCTTTACAGACTTTGGGCCAAAAGATTTCAGGTAATCAACAAGATAGCTTAAAGTCAAACCTGTATCTACAATATCTTCGATTATTAGCACATCCTTATTTTTTATATCAAGCTCTATTTCTTTGGTCAAGCGG
>JAPVVG010000075.1 GCA_028571455.1 Desulfobacteraceae bacterium
CTGTGAAATTGAGCTGATTGATAATAAAGAGTTTTACAAAATGCATTCTGATTTTTGTTCAAGGCTTGCAATGACCTTTGACCATGGCGATTATTCCGAAATTGAAGCTGTAAAGGATAAAGAGAGAACTGCTGTGAAGTTGTATAAGAAATCGTTAGGTTACCACCCTGACCACAGGGCTTATTTAGGCCTGGGGATTATTAATCAAAAAACAGGGAGATACGAAGAATCGGCCAGGATACTTTCAGAGGGTCTTGAATTTTTCCCGGACAGCGAGCCGATTAATATTTGTCTTGGCATAAGCTATATGAATTTAGGAAAATATTCCAGAGCGCTTGAGTATTTTCTAAAGTTTAAAGATTCAGACCAGGCGCGTTATTATATCGAAAGCTGTTATAAAGCATTGGGATGACCGATCCCATAAGCGCTAAGTTGTTTTTGCCCAAGAGGGACTGAAAAAAAATGAACATCCAACATCGAACATATTAAAAGATGAACGTCCAACATCGAACATCGAACGTCCAACATCGAATGAAAAACAAATACTCAATGAGAAAAGAGGTTCAGGGTTCAGCTCGAAACTTGAAACTCGCAACCAGCAAAAACCTATGATTCCCGACCTCTGTTTCTTCATCTTTTAATATGTTCGATGTTGGACGTTCATCTTCTAACCTTCTAACCCTCTTATCTTCTAATCCGTCCTTCTTGCCCCGGTATCTCTTTGTTCAATCATCTGCGATCCTTTAAATACAGCCCCACCTGCCAGCGCAATAAGAGCGCTAATAAAAAACAGGGCAAATGAGCCCATGCTTTCGTACAAACAACCGCTAATTAAAAATCCTGCTGTCAAGCCGAGCCCGTAAGTTACGGCATTATTTGCAGCCTGTCCCAGGGTTTTGGCCTCATCCGGGGTCAGCGAATCAATATAGAGTATGCTTGCAACATGAAATGATCCGTAAGTTACAGCATGAAGAGTCTGTGAAAACAGGATTATTGCCGGAGATGTTGCAAAAAAAAGTATCAGCCATCTTAAAGTTGCCACAATAAATGAAAACACTATGACATTTTCCATTGAATAGCGTTTGAATATTACATCCGATTTTATCATTACAAGAATTTCCGCAAATGATGCCAGAGCCCAGGTAATTCCGATAAATGTGCTGCCATACCCCATATTCGCAAGGTGAATGGAAAAAAAGCCATAGTAAGCTCCATGGCTTGCAAGCATTAAAAAAGCGCAAAAAAGAAAGACAAGAACCGGTCTTTTCAGAAAAACCTTTGCGCTGGAGGTATAAGACCGCTTTTTTAAAGTAACGGGATCCGGAATTTTCGTGGAAATAAAGGCCAGGGCCAGGGATCCTGCAAAAATAAGTATAATAATTATTTTTATGGAATACAGGTCGATTATCCTGCCAAGAATTATCACAATCGTTATAAAGGCTATTGACCCCCATGCCCTTAATGAGCCGTAGCTTTTTTTTTCTTTGCCTAACACATCGATTGCAAATGCTTCAAGGAAGGAGATAATGGGAGCATAAAAAATGCCATAAAAGATGGTAATGACAAACATCGGCCAAAAGTCGGTGGTAAATATGAAAAATGCCCAGATTGCCGTGCTAATAAAATTACATAGAATATATATCGGTTTCCTGATTTGAAAGCGATCCGCTATGGCTCCCCAGAACAAAGGAAATAAGACAATAGTCACTGTTCTTAAGGCGGATAGAACACCTATTTGAAAACCGCTAAAACCGATATAAAAACAGTATAGATTAAAATAGGGCAAAAAAACGCCCATTACGCCAAAGTATATAAAGTACTGTGAACCAATAACAAATTTATGTGAAGCCTTGCGCTTGTCAGTCATACGTCAATCTGTCTTTTTAATAACTAATTGTTAATTAAAGATAAAAATATGTCTCAACACTTATGGGTAAAGGGCAGGGTTAGGGGGATGTAACGCATCCGCCAGAGGACTTTGGCGGATAAAAAAAAGAAAATATTGCGCCAGGGGAGGACGGATAAATATTTATTTGACCTTGATTTCAATTTCCTTCTTTTCTGCTTCCTCTACTTTTGGTATCGTTACTTTTAAGACTCCTTTGTCAAAGGTTGCCTCCACCTTATCCGCCTTGACGGATGTCGGCAGTTGAAAGGAACGCTGGAATGATCCGGAGTATCTTTCAATAAAATGATGGTGCTCGTCTTTTTCTTCCTCTTCTTTTTTCTTCTCACCTTTTATGGTAAGGAGATCTCCTGACAAGCTTACCTTCACGTCTTTGGTATCCAGACCTGGAAGTTCAGCTTTCACAATAAAGTTTTTCTTGGTTTCCGAGATATCTACGGAAGGCAGCCATTCCTCTGTAGCCGCTCCCATAGATGGTGCTTCACGAAAAAGACGATCCCAGAGCCTGTCCAGGTCTCTCCGCGATGAACTAAGTGTTCCAAACGGTCTCCATGGCATTAATTCCATAATATCACCTCCGTGTTTTGCGCCCTCCCAAGCAACAATAAATTATAACACAAATAAATACTGTCTGCCTATTTCTAACCGCAAAATACTTTGTGTGCAATAATATGTCAAATTCAGTTTCTGTTAAGATGTGATTTTTCACAATTTACTATTCAAGTTTGAGATTTTTCGATAATTGATTTCACTTCTTCTCCGGACAAGACCTCCTTTTCCTCCAATTCAGAGGCCAGGCTATCCAGAACAGGTCTGTTCTTACGCAAAAGTTCTTCAACCCGTTGATAACTACTCTGAACAATTGCCTTTACCTCATCATCTATTGCACGAGCCGTCTCTTCGCTGTAGTTTTTCTCTTCACCATACTCTGTACCCAGGAATATCGATGAATGCTTTTTGCCAAACGTAAGGGCTCCCAGTTTTTCACTCATACCATATGTGCAAACCATATTCCGGATTAGCTCCGATGCATGCTCCAAATCATTCTGTGCACCGGTGGAGATATCTCCAAAGACAATCTCCTCGGCAACCCTGCCGCCCAGGAGAATAGCAATCTGATCTAAAAGCTCATTTTTGGTTGCCAGGAATTTTTCTTTTTCCGGAACCTGCAAGGTGTATCCCAGAGCGCCTATTCCCCTGGGAATGATAGAAACTTTGTGGACCGGCTCACCAGTTGGGACAAGCTCTGCTATCAGTGTATGGCCTGATTCATGGTAGGCCACACGGTGTTTTTCTTCCGGGCTCAGGGTGCTGCTTTTCTTTTCCGGCCCGGCAATGACCCTGTCTATGGCTGCCTCAAAATCTTCCGTGGCGATAGCCTCTTTGTTTGTCCGCGCGGCCAGGATAGCAGCTTCATTGGCCACATTTGCCAGATCCGCTCCCACAAAGCCGGGAGTCCTTCTGGCGATCATTTTAAGATCCACATTCCGGGCAAGTTTTAACTCAACTGTATGGATCTTCAAAATTTCTAATCTTCCGTTCAAATCAGGTTTATCGACAACAATCTGGCGGTCAAAACGACCCGGCCGCAACAGGGCCTTGTCTAAGATTTCAGGCCGGTTAGTGGCTGACAAAACCACGACACCTTTGCTTGTATCAAAACCGTCCATTTCAACCAAAAGTTGATTTAAAGTCTGCTCCCTTTCATCATGGCCGCCCATGATCATAGGGCCACCTCTCTGCCTGCCGATGGCATCCAGTTCGTCAATAAAAATAATACAGGGAGCCTTTGCCCTGGCCTGCTCAAAGAGATCACGTACCCTGGCTGCACCAACACCTACAAACATCTCGACAAAATCCGAGCCGCTTATATTGAAAAAAGGCACCCCTGCCTCCCCAGAAACAGCACGGGCCAGCAACGTCTTGCCCGTGCCCGGAGGACCTACCAGCAGCACTCCTTTGGGCATGTGGCCGCCTAACCGTTGAAAGTGTTCGGGATTGCGCAAAAACTCGATAACCTCACCAAGTTCCTGCTTGGCCTCGTCAACGCCTGCTGCATCTTTGAAAGTGACCTTTTGTTCAGTTTCTGCGTGGATACGAGCCTTGTTTTTCCCGATATTCAGAAAATTCATCCCGGCAGAGCCCATCTTGCGGCCAAGATAACTCCACAGGAAAAAGATCAGGACTAATGGAATTATCCAGGTAAACAGGAGGTTGGTTAACAAATGGCTTTCTACAGCCACACTATATTTAACGCCGTGCTTTTCCAGGTCCCTGGCCAGATCCGCGTTATAGAGCGGTACTGTTACGAAGCGGCGCGGCTTACCTGTTTTTTGATCCAATAGTCTCAATGTTCCTGTAATAACTTTTTCCCTGATGACACATTCAGCAATTTGGTCGGTAGCGAGATAGTCCTGAAACTGGCTGTAAGGGATTTGCTCCTTTTTTACCTGCATTGAGTATTGGAACAAGTAAAGCAAGAAAAGCGTAATGATGAAATACCAGATAGAAAAAGGGCCTGGTTTCTGCCAGAATTTCTGTTCGGGTGGTTTATTGACTTCAAGCTCTGGTTTTTTTGAATTACCCTGAAAATTTGTCTTTTTCACAGGTATCTTCCTCCTTTCTCAAGATCAATTTCTAACTAAAAAACCATACATCATTTATAAATGTTTATGGATTCAGTTACTTAAACCATCCTTTCCGATAGAATATCCACAGGAGCACTGCTGCAACAGCGGTCATGATGAATATCACAGCCGGGTATGAATACGGCCATGTCAGTTCCGGCATGTATCGAAAATTCATGCCATAAATGCCCGCAATCAAAGAAAGCGGCATAAAAACAGCAGAAAGAATAGTGAGCAGCCTAAGCCTCTTGCTCGCCTTCTCCTGGAGCGTGATCTGATAGTACTGACGAAGCTCCGAAAGGTGTGCTTCCTGCCTGCCTGCCGAACGAATAGCATACTCAAGATTAGCGAGAGAATCACGAAAATACTCGCGTAAATCCGAAACATCGAAGAGGTCGGATTCAATGGGTTGCAGGGCGGTAACACAGTAACGCTGGTCCTCGCAAATAATTGAGAGGCGGGAGATTCTCTGTTTGAGCGTCAATATCTCGTCGATCTGTGATGAGTCTGTGACTCTGTCCATGGCCTCTTCCAGCGACTCAATGTCGCGGCGAGCTTCGAGGATAAAGGCCATATCCTTATCAATCAATCGATCAAAAATCTGGTAAACAATGGCGGCTGTGGTGAAGCTGTGAAATCGTGCGGCGGAAGAATATTCCTTGGCGATATTTTCAATAGTAGAGCTGGGCCTTTCATGTATGGTAATGACGCCTTGCGGGATACAAATAATGGAAAAAAAGGGCTGCCCGGGGGTATCCCATGCAAGTTGTACTGAAAATTTTATAAATAGTGATTCATGGTAAAGATCAACACGAGGGGTTCCGGCCGGTTCGAGGCATTCCTCCATGATGAGGGAATGAAGACCTAACCGTTCCAGAAATTTCTTGAGAGACGCAGGATCGGGGTTTTCCACATCAATCCAGTAATAAGATTTGCCATCCTGGAAGGATTCAAAGAAGGCTGCTTGAGAAGATGGTTCCAGGTGTTTGCTTTCGTTGAGAAGAAATACTCTAAGGTTCATCAATATACCTCGAAATTAAAATTTTTTTCATTATTTATTTGGTTTTCTTGCCGGGAAAAAGCATGACACAAATAAATACGGCCTGTCTATCTCTTACGGCAAATTATTTTTTACCGAGCCCTAACCTTTATAAATATTAATTTCATAAAAGCCTGGGAATTCGAATTTCGACGATCAGGGGTAAATGGTCGGAAGCAACTCTCGTCAGTTCCGTGTTCGGTACCTCAATGCCGATCACCTCGATACCGGAGTCAATAAAGACATGATCGATGCGAGCGAATGGAAAGCGCCCAAAAAGCGTTTTTTTTGGGCAATGGTTGGACAGTTTGACCTGCGCATCAAGAAGAAGGGCGCTGAGCCCGCGGCATATACTCGAAGAAGGGAGCGCATTGAAGTCGCCGCATAGAATGATCGGCTTGCGACAATCCGGATGGGATAGCCAGCCGGAACCAAGTAATGCCTCAGCCTGAACCTGTCTTTCCTTTGGCCTCAGACCCAGGTGCGTGTTAATGAACTGGATCTCTGTTTTGTCTGCTTCGATAGCGGCCCAGAGTACTCCCCTGGGCTCAAGCTGCGGCTTACCCGGCAACCCAGGCAACTTATCCGCTCTGACCAGTCGCATGGGAAAATGTGTCAGGATAGCATTGCCGTAAAGTCCTTTTCTAATTCGAACTGTTGGGAAAAACTGGTAATCCATCTGTAAATGTTGAGCGATAAGATCAGCCTGATCAACGCGGCCGGTGCGTGCCCTGCCAACGTCCAGTTCCTGCAGCGCTACAATATCCGGGCTATACCGGGCAATTACTCGTGCGATCCGTTCAGGTGAAATTTTGCCGTCCATCCCTATACAACTATGGATATTGTAAGTCATGATGCGAACTGTCCGTGTGAGGGTGGCTTTTTGATACGGTTTTCTTGAAGTCTTGATTTCGGATCGACCGAGAAAATGGAGCGCGGCCTGGCGCAGATCCATGGGGCGGAGGTAATAATGATTGCGCTCTGGAAGAGACGTATCGCAGGGCAGCAGCGCAAAGGCTTTTGTTTCCTCGGATCCCGGGCCCCCATGGGCGCCATTTTCAATGGGAAAGCTGTAAGGCGTACCGTGGGTTCGCCATCCGCAGATGATAAAGTCTCCGGCGTCAGGATGCCGGCTCAATTTGATCAAATCCCGGGTGACCTCATCAAGGAAAGGATGGTCTGAACCGAAAACCTTCTCCTTTTGTTCGGGCAGCACGAACTCACCTTCTTCGGTCCAGGCCCGCAGTCTGTCGGGCTCATCGACCACCAGCACAAGTGGAATTTTTGCGGAATCCACGAGTTTTCTGGCCATGCGATGACGTTCGGCCGGAACCATTTCATTAGATAAATAGACCATGCCCAAAGGTCCCACGGCAGTTACGCTGATCAACGATTTTTTCATCTTTTCTTCAGCCCCGCGATGGATCTGGAAAAACTTTTGAACCTTTTTGCCGCCGAGGTGCCTGACGCGTTGAGACTGGATTCCTCGAAAGTTGTAAGTCTCAATATGGGCACGGTTGCCCTCTACGAGATCAAACACGTCGGCAACGGCTTCTCCGATGGTCCGACCATACTGCTTTGTATAGGAAAGCGTGTTTTCCTGACCGTGGTCGGAATAAATCCATACGTCGTAATCCCGGCAGGCTGAACCTTTTGCCGCACGCCAGATTCGGGCGATAGCGTCATCGATCCCTTTAAGTGCCCAATGGGCAAATTTTGATGACGGGCCCCGGCGATGGGCCTGTTCATCATAGCCAATCAAGTTAAGGTGGATGATGGGGATTCCCCTTGCAATATCAATCTTTGCCCCCATCGTGATCAGTTCACGGAGCAAAATGGTTATCCCGACGCGAGTAGGGACAAGTTTGAGCTCCTTGAAAAGATCGTGGCCGTCGATTACGCCGGAAACAAAGTCAAAAAGCGCCAGAAAAAGCTCAATGACCAGCAGAACAGCGGCCCGCATGAAACTGTATGCGTTGGAGAGAAACAGAAAGCTTAATGCCAAAGGGTTCGCTTTTTTCAGAATTGCTCCCCAGCCAAGAGAAGATGCGCAAAAGTTAGAATTATCGGCCCCGCCCGTGTAAATGTCGCAATAAGCGCTGCCTGCTTTGAGAAGCGGTTCTCCTTTTTTTTCAAGTCGATGTTCAACGCCGGCGGCTGAGGATGGATCATACATCCGGAAAATCTGGCCCGAGCTTCGATCCATAAAACTAAAAGCCGGAACAGCGCCTTTGACGCCATAGAACAGTTCGGCTTGAACAGAGGGCGTGCTGGAAGGCAGACCGGAATAAAGCGTGCGCAGACCATAGCCCTCGCGTTTGAGAAGCTTGTAGAGGAAAGGCATTTTGCCGCCGTCAAGGGCGCGGCCAAATTGTGTGTGAGAGAGACCGTCGATCTGGATTAAGACAAGACCGGGAGCCGCCTCCGTTTCCTTCGACTTCGGAAGGCGAAGCAAACGGATCATCCACTCGCTGCGGCTGAGCCGGCGGTGTGCCTTTCTTAGAAGCACTTCGAAACGGTAGATCATGGTTTCCTTTTGCCTTCCAGCACATCAATGTTCAATGCAGCGCCAGCCGCCCCGGCAAGACCCTTTATGACGTCCCACTCGGTCTTGATCTTGTGCAAAATAGCGGTCCAGACGCTGTATTCTTTATGCCGGTCAAAAAATTCCTTATCCAGCAGATTCTTATAAAGAGTCAGGGCCTTATCTGTTGAGCGTCCCATGGAAAATTCTTCGGCGCTATTCTCGGTGTCCTGCTTGAGTTGCTGCATTCGTTCGGAAGAGAGCGCGGCAACCCATTGCAAGGCCGATGAGAATTCCTCGATGGTCTCGGAATGCAGAAGTCTGCCGTTGCGGTGATCCACCACAACCTCGCGAGCTCCGGGTGCATCAAGGGCCACTACCGGAACCCCGGCTGCCATGGCTTCGGTCAAGACCATGCCTTGTGTTTCACTTTTTGAGGCAAATGCGAACACATCCATGGCGCGATAGGCACTCGTTAGCAAGGGATGATCAAGAACGCCGGCCATATGCAAACGCCCGGCCATTTTCTCCCTAAAAAAAATCTGTTGAATTGTTTTCGAAGATGGGCCGCCGCCTACAATTAGAAAATGGGCGCGGCTTTCACTCTTAAAAAATGCAACAAGGGCTTTGGCCAGGAATTCGAGATTCTTTTCCGGGGCAAGCCGGCCCACATGGCCGACGACAATGGCATCTTGGGGAATGTCCATGGCCGCTCGAAAGCCCGGCCCGTTGCCGCGGGCAAATTGTTTGAGGTTAACCCCGGTGGGAACGACATCTATCGGGGCAAAGACCCCTCGATCACCGAGCACCAAAGCGACGCTTTCACTCGGGGCAAAAACCTGATCACAGAGATTGCTGTAGCTGGTCGAGAGCTTGATGACGAAGCGCTTGAGTGTTTCTGAATCACCAGGAACGTAGTGGGTATATTGCTCATACATGGTATGGTGCGTAAAAACTAACGGAAGCTCGTACTCGCGGGCCATGCGAAAGGCAGTCACACCAATCAGAAAAGGATGATGGGAGTGGACGATATCGGGTTTAAATTTCTCGATAGCCTCTGTGAGGTATCCCGGGGTTGACAAAATGACAGAAAAATCGCTGCCATTGAAGCGCTGTATTGCCGGGATGCGGATCACGTCAATCTCGTTCTCCGGCATGTTTTCATACTCCGGAGCTACGACCAGCACCCGGTGGCCACGCTTGCGATACTCGACAGTGAAGGCTTCGACCGAACGAGCCACGCCGCCTACGTGCGGGGTGAACGTATTGGTCATCATCAGAATGTTCATAACTTAGACCTCCGATCTAATTTAATGAAGTCTTGATCCGGTTTGGCAATAATGGGGTTAAACCCGGAAATGCGTACTTCAATACGAGGCGCCTCGGCATGCCATATCCCTTGCCATGATATGATGATGCTGTCCTTTTCCGGTTTTATGGAAAGCGAAAGCGTTCCAAATGAAGTCGGCGCGGGGCCGAAGGAAAGAGTCGATTTGCCGCCGAGCCAGCGCTGCGGAATCCCGGAAGCCAGGATCAAGAAATTACCTTCCTCGCGTACAAAACAATTCCTTATCATAAGCACCCACTCGGCGGCCGCCCAGACATGCTGGCCGTCACCCATGCATCCGCCACGGGTATGGGGGTGAATCGCCTCGGGCCACTGACCCGTCGGCGATGCAAATTCCGCAACCGAGGTCATTAGATCAAAATAACGTGGATTGCCGGCCCGCAGCAAAATCTGAGCCACATGCAGGGTCAGGTAAGCGTTAATCCCGGAATGGGTTATTTCATGAAAGAACCCCCCGTCCACAAAGCAATTGGCAAGGAGAAAGTTGACTGTATCGAGCAAGCGGGCGTCATCAGGCGGAAAAAGTCGCAGCGGATAACCTGCGGATAAAGAGCCGATTGCTCCAGAATCAAGCCGCCGGTAAGGAGAGGCAGGCATCGCGGGCCTGCCAAGGCGCCTGGACGCTTTGTTCAGGCTGCGATCCACCGCTGCCGAGAATTCGGTCGCCTCATGAAGGAATTCCTCTTTAGCTTTATTATTGCCAATAGATCCGGCAAGATAGGCAGCGGCACGCAAACCGGCGATTCCCCAAAAGTCATCCCAGTAGTAGTAGTCATTAGGGCCAAGATGCTCGGCGCTGAAACCTGCGGGCAACAAACCCGAATGCGGAGAATTGTGATCGTCCGGGAGGCGTTTTTTAGAGATCCAGCGGGCGCCGCGCAGAATGGATTTCCACCAATTGTCCTTGGGTGGACGACCGGTAAGCCGGCAAAACCGGTATATGATCCATAGGGCCTCTCCATTGGAATCCCATTCCCCGTCCTGGGAATGAAAAAAGCCAAAGGCATTCTGGCGGGCAGGGAAGCGGTCGAGTGCGCGCTCCGCGCGATCAATGAAACCCGCACAAAGCAGGGCATGAATGATAAAGGCCGCGTCACGAAACCAGAATCGTTTGTAGGTAAAAGGACCCGGGTAAACATCGCCGGGTGAATTGAGAACCAGCGTTCTTAAAGCCACATCATACAGGAACTGAAAATCTTCATCAGGAACATGGAGTTCACAACGGTTTCTCATGATTTCATGCCAGGATAAATTTGTGAGATGTGTTGGGGATCTGTGGATCTCTAAGGGCACGCTCACGACAATGTCCCGGGGTTTATCAGGTTCGAGCTTGAAAAGCGCTGCCGCGGTAGCCATGCCCGCTTCGCCTTTGATCTGGTTTTTCTCTGTGAGATCACGTAAATGGCTATAAACATCTCCGTTTCGATAACGGGAAACATGATGCCGGTCGACCGGAGCGCTGAATTCAACGGCGCAACGTCCGTTGATAGCCCAAGTCGTCCGATCTGGTGAAAGGGCGATTTTATGGATGAAGCTGACCCCTTCGGGATTGTAAGGCCGAAGCGCTACAATGGCCCAGGCTTTGGTGCCGGCGCAGGCGTTCAGTCTCATCCGGCAGATCGGCGTGTCGTCTTTCAGTTGAACCTCTGCATGAGTGATTAAAGAAAGATTATCCTGATGCGTTTCGGTCTTAACAGCAAGGCTTTCACCGAAATTTATCCGCTGGACGGACGATGCCGAGCGTGAAGGAAGCAAGGAACGTCCGTCTTCTGTCAGAATCCAGCCGTCGAGCGACCAGCCATCGAAAAAGGGTGTGAGCAAACCACGAGGATCGACAATGGGTAGTTCCGGGCAGTCGGGCAATCCAATGGCCGTCCAGTTGCGATGCGTGAGATTGATGATGGTAAGGGAAAAAGCCCGTGGAATAAAAGCGTCATCTTTGGGATCGAATTGACGCTCAACCCAGTAGGGCCAGACCCAATCCAGGTTATGCTGGAGAACCCTGCTGTTGAGAAGACCCCGGGCATGCAGCACCACTCCTGCTCGCAGCAATTCGATCGGCTCGTGAACCTCGGAGGGTTGGCCGAATCGACGGAGACGCGCCAGCAGGGCGATCGGATCAAGAAATCCGTGAGCCCTGGCAACGCGGCGAACGATAAATTTCCAGGGAAACCATTTTAACCATACCATCGCTCACCTCTTCCATACACTTTCAAGACAATTCTTCCTTATCAAGGGCTCTCCGGGCCAGGTGAGTGATGTAAATGACCGCAACAATTGCAATGATAACGCCGATGCCATAAATTGTCCATTCCATTTTAGATCTCGAAGCCGTGCGTGAACCGATCGTCGCGAGATCGGCGGCAAGAGAGCCTATATATACGTTGGTGA
>JAPVVG010000076.1 GCA_028571455.1 Desulfobacteraceae bacterium
AGCTCTTAATGGATTTCGATGGATATAACAAGATAACTGCATAAGATATGCATCATTTTGAACTATGATGCTTTTATACCGCCCTTGAAACAAATGACCTTTTTTTAAGTTTCGGTTATTGAATCTTCGGGTATAGGCCGTGCCAAACCATTGCATTGCCTTTTTTAAATTTGCACGATTGGTCCTTACCAAGAGATGATAATGATTGGGCATTAAAACATAGGCAAAAATATCCACTATAAAACGTTCCGACATTTCCGAGATCGTCTCTAAAAACGAATTACGATCAGTATCATTTAAATAAATATCCTGCCCGTCATTTCCCCGGGACATTAAGTAATATAATGCACCTTCATATTCAATTCGCCATGCTCTGCCCATACTGATTTTGCTAAATGATTATAGCTTAATTGTCAAGCATTAATTCACAATTCAAGCTTTGACACCGATACTAAACCGGGATTGAGGCAGGCAGTTGGCCAGCCAAGCCATAATGGTCAAGATGCGGATGAGAAAGAAGAACACCATCGATAAATTTTCCACCTTGGCGCAGAGTATGAAAAAGTGACTGGGGCAGACAGGACTCTATTGATTCATCGGAATCGAAATCAAGGGGAAGACCTATATCGACCAAGATGGTCGAACCTCCGCAGGATATTTCTACACAACTGCCGCCAACCTCATGGGCACCTCGATGTATAATTAGTTTCATTGCAACCCCAGAAAAAGACGATTCCTTTTTGTAAGACTTTTGAAATCACCAGTGGCAATTAATTCCTTGCTCCCCTCTTTCCAACCAACACCTTTCTCGATTCCTTTTCGAACAGTGGGGAGCATATCCCTTTGGGAAGCATCAAAACCGGTAATGATGAGCCGCGCATGTGGGAAAAGGGCAATTTCATTCAGGTTTCTTGCCCGTTGTTTAAAGAAACTGCCCCTAAGTTGGTTATAAATGTTTAGCTGTTCTTTATAACCTGTAATTATATCATCACCATTTTGAGATAACAGCTTTTTGTACTTTTGCAACTGACCTACAACCTTTGGCGTCTTTTTTGATCTTATTTCGCTATTGTCAAAAAGTTTGACCTCAAAAAATAAAAGTGTGCCGTTATCTGTGATAGCAGCCATGTCTATGCGGGGTACACTCTTCTTGCTGGCATTCTCCTTCAGCTCACCTTCAAAACCTATCTCAATGTCAACTATCTGGGGTATGTTGTTTGCCAAATATTGAACAGCTTTTCTTTCTTTTCCAGTGAAGATATTGATACGTCGTTTTATTTTGGCATAATGTTTGACAAACCCCTTTAGCCCTTCAACCCGTTTGATTGGAGCAGTGGACATCTTTTCTAAAGTGACATAAGGATTTTTTTCTGACCGTAAACTAAGATAATCCTCATGCATCCTACAAATCAGATTGTTTTGGCCATCTTGATTAATCTGCAGAAGTAGGCCCCCGCTCGCTTGAACACGAACCTCGTTGTTACGAATAAGGATAAAGATGTCTTTGTCATCTACAATTGTTCGCCACCATGATTTTTCACGGGCGTAGAGATCGTTTAGAGCGGCAATAAATGTGGGGCTTAATGTTCTTGTGAATTTCATCTTTCGTGTCTCGTTTTTTTTATTATGGAATATTTTTTTCTCCGCCGAACGGAAAGCTCACCTGCCGCCAACACTGCGGGGTACTGAACCTTGAGAAAGCACCTGCTTTGATGCGGGACAGATCATTTCAAAAACCGCCGAGATGTTGGCGGTCAGGTGAACATACTATTATGCAAATAGTCACTCCTCTATTCTTTATCTACCACAACATATGGACGAATCTTTTCAAGTTTTTTCGAACCAATTCTCTTCACTTTAAGCAAATCATCTACAGTTTTATAGGGGCGTCCAGCTATAATTCTTTCAGCAAGAATGGTACCGATTCCATTGATAGACATAAGTTCTTCTTTGCTGGCAGTGTTTAGGTCGAGTGAGCCATGTTGAAGATTTGGCTTTTTTACCTGACTCTGTAATTCCTTTAATTCTTGATCCTCACTTCGTTGTTCTGCGCGGAACTCTGCAATCCGATCCGGATCACTTTCTGACCAAATGCCGATACGTTTCAACATGGCCGAAGTCTCTAAATCGTGAAGTCTTTCTATCATCTCATTACGTGGTATACCATTGGGCGTTTCCCTGCCTATACCGTGAGTACGAGCAAAGCCATTTTTAACGAGTAGACTCGCCAAATCATCTCCGTCAGTTGTAATGATGAACCCATATACACGGCCTTTGGCTGACCTTCCCAAGGCACTTGCAAAGGCTGTATGAACAGTAAAAGATTTAGCAAGGATACCTTCAACAAAGGTTTTTGCTTCATTGCCAAAGTGAATGATGCGTGCAGCGTGGGGTAATCCAAAATATCGTGTTTGCTCCCGTACCCTTCGCGCATCACTCTTAGAGCTGATAGAAGTTTCAGGACAGTCAACAAAATAAAGTCTCACACGGAAAGATTTTCCATTAGCTTCAACAAGAAAGCTATCCCCATCATTTGCTGGATTATTCACCAATCTCACATTGGAGAATATCTGCAAATCAGCAGCATATGATGAAAGAATGCCTCCAAACATCAATGCTGCTGTCAGGAACAGCGTTCTGATGAGCAATTTGCTCAATCCATTCATAATGCCCCATATTGATTGTTTGCATATTTGGTGAGCAGCGGGCCGAAAGAATCCGAGCACCGACAGCCTTTAAAAAAATGCCATCGCTTCTTCCCGTCTGCTCCACTTGATTGTTATCTCGAAAAATCTGAAGGTTTCCATTTGTCAACAGCCCCACCGAACCAAACTATCTTTGCCCCATATTCTTTACCAATATAATCAATCAGATCTGGCCAGTCTGGATGTGGCCTTTTTACACGAAGAGTTTCATAATCTTTGTGCCACCATCTATTGTAAACCATCACGGGGTTGCTTGGTGGATTTGCCTTCTTTTTCTTATTTAGCGGAAGATCATCTAAGAAATATGTATGAGACCATTCTGCCAGATCTAACATCGGATCAACTTTCTTCACCTTTTTTCCAGGTACACCAAAAGATGCAACTTCTCCTAACCATATTTTTAACTCCTGCGATAAATCTCTTATGGCAATATGGCCGTTTCCTATTCGCGAATACAATTCTTTGGCAATACCTATATATTGCAGTTTAGGATTCTTTTTTTGGCTTTTAGCTTTTCCTATAAGCATGTATAAGCCACGGCCATAATCTGCTTTTGCAGCAGCCTTAGCAGCCTTTAAATCGTATATACCAAACCAATCAATAATAATCGCTACTTGTTTGTTCATTTTTCAGCCTTTCAAAGATAACGCAGAAGTCACCTGCCGGTGTGGAGCGCAGCGGAACACCGGTCAGATTCCGGGTAAAGGCACCGGTTACCCGGTGCCCTCCCCACAGACCCGTACGTGAAGCTTTCCCTCATACGGTTCCTCGGTTCAAGCTCTTTTTACCAAGCTGTCAACCAATCAGGCGACACCCCGATTGGCGCATAACTTTGCTACCTGCAAGTTATCAAATATTATGGACTATTTTGGGAAGCGGCAGAGGGGCTCTTTCAAGAATGCACTTAAACTTTTCGCAACTTATATAGCCATCCCTGTGGCGTCGTCCGAGCCAGCAACGCCATGCTTTTTCTGCATATTCGAACGCTGCCTCCAACGCTTTATAATTGCTCCGCACCCCAAAGTATTGGTAAAACCCTCGAAGTTTGCTACATAATATATCATGCTGCTCTTCTATGGGTTCATGCCGATTTTTCTTGCACCAATTCCACAACATCCGCAGAAAACGGTTTAGTCGTTTCCGTGCTGTCTGTTTCTTTATCACCCAGTACCCTTTGAGGGTCTTCCCCCAATAAAAGGTAAACCCAAGAAAATCGAACGTACCCTTTGGCTTCCCGCTCATTGTTGGTTTTCCAAATGGTATCAATTTGGTCTTTTCCGGATGAAGGCTTAGCTCGTAACGGTTAAATCGCTTCGGCAATACTTCCATTATCCGCTTTGCATCCGACTCCAATTGAAATCCAATTATGAAATCATCTGCAAATCGAATCAGAAAGCACTTGCCTTTCATTCGGGGTTCAACCTCTTTGACGAACCATTCGTCCAAAACATAGTGCAGAAATATGTTACTGAGCACTGGTGAAATTACCCCACCCTGGGGAGTCCCCTTTTCAGGATAGATGACGTCGCCACCCTCCGCTACCCCGGCGTTTAACCACTTACCGATTAAACGAAGAATACCACCATCGTTAACCCTGAGTCGGATCGTCTCTCGTAATAAATTATGGGGGATGTTGTCGAATAGTCCTGTAATATCTGCGCTTAAGATCCAGTTGATGTTCAGATTAATGCACTTTTCGCGAAGTTCGCTTAGTGCTTTGTGCTGGCTATGTCCACTGCGAAATCCATGAGAAAAATCGTAAAAGATGGGTTCGTACACGACTCCCAATATGGTGGCCACTGCCTTTTGGACAATTTTGTCTTCCAGTGCAGGGATGCCTATTGGCCTCTTTTCACCCTCTTCCTTATCCACCCAAATACGCTTAACCGGCGTGGCAACGTACTGACCTCTTCGCAGTCGTTGGTATAGATTATAGAGGTTTTCATCAAGGTTTACGGCGTATTCTTTTGCCGTTATCTTGTCCACACCGGTGGACTCGTTTTTGCGCAGTTGACGAAATGATTTTTGCAGCAAGGATAAATCTATCCTGTGGGCAAGAGACGTAAAGACCAAATCCAGATTCGCCTCTGCCAGCATCCTTATCCGGACAAGAGACGACTCACCCACTAATACTGGGGGCTTGTCATTTTCCGGACATTCTGAAACCAGACTGATATCGCAAGCATCCTGCGACGCAATTCCCTGGCTTTCTGTTGATATGGTTTGTGATTTCTGTGTATCTCCCATAGTTCCTTCCAGAAAAACGTTATACCCTGCTTCACCTTTCCTACAGTGGGTCGCTAAGGTTTCACTTCCCCACCTTACCGCCAGAATTGTTACCCTGACAT
>JAPVVG010000077.1 GCA_028571455.1 Desulfobacteraceae bacterium
CCTACAGGGGGCCCTGTAGGTTCTCCACCTTTAGATGAGGCAATTGAAGGCAGGGAAAATATAGAAAAGGAGGTAACAAAGATGGGTGTACAAGTAGGTAAAAAAGCGCCTGATTTTCAGGCACCGGCATTTTATGAGGGAGAATTTAAAAAAATTAAACTTTCTGATTACTTAGGGAAATGGGTAGTACTCTGTTTCTACCCCGGGGACTTTACCTTTGTCTGACCAACCGAGTTGACGGCAGTTGCCGCCAGATATCCTGAGATAAAAAAATTAGATGTTGAAGTTCTTTCCATGAGTGTGGATAGTGTCTTTGTTCATAAAATCTGGCAGGAAGAAGAGCTATCCAAGATGGTTGATGGAGGAGTTCCTTATCCCATGCTCTCTGATGCAGGGGGCAAGGTAGGAGAGATTTACGGAGTCTACGACAAGGATGCCGGAGTAAACATTCGAGGGCGTTTTCTCATAGATCCCGATGGTGTCATCCAGGCAATGGAAATCCTGACTCCCCCGGTTGGAAGGAATGTGGAGGAATTAGTCAGGCAGATCCAGGCATTTCAGCATGTTCGAGAAACAGAAGGAAAAGAGGTATGTCCTTCCGGCTGGCAGCCAGGCAAGACAGTCCTCAAGCCAGGGCCTGATTTGGTAGGAAAGGTGTGGAAGGTCTGGAAACCTGAACAGATCTCTTGATAAATCTGTATGAAAGAGGTGTTACTATATATTAAGAAGGGGGTTTGAAATGGGCATTCCAAAACAATTAAAACCGAATATCTACTCGGTTGGAGCAGTTGACTGGGATAGAAGGTTATTTGATGAACTTATACCGCTCCCCGATGGAACAAGCTATAACGCCTACTTAGTGAAAGGCAGTGAAAAGACAGCACTGATAGATACGGTGGACCCAACTATGGCGGATGTGCTGATAAGAAATCTCAACCAACTTGGGATTGAGGATATAGATTATATCATTGCCAATCACGCCGAACAGGACCATTCCGGATCATTACCGCAGATACTCGACATGTATCCCAATGCCAGTGCTGTTTGCACACAAAAATGTAAGGTCATGCTTATGGATTCACTTTTAATCCCTGAGGACAAGTTCATAACAGTGGACGATGGAGAGACCTTATCATTGGGAGATAGGACACTGGAGTTCATTCATGCGCCCTGGGTACACTGGCCAGAGACAATGTTCACATACTTAAGGGAAGAAAAAGTCCTCTTTACCTGTGATTTTCTTGGTTCTCATCTGGCAACCAGTGATCTGTTTGTGACCGATGAGGCGACAGTTTATGAGGCAGCCAAGAGATACTATGCAGAAATAATGATGCCCTTCAGGACAATTATTAAGAAGAATTTGGAGAAAATAAAAAATCTGGAGATAGAGACAATAGCGCCGAGCCATGGTCCAGCCTATAATAAGCCTGATTTTATCCTCAATGCGTACGGGGAGTGGGTTTCTGACGAGGTAAAGAACGAAGTTGTCATACCCTATATCTCAATGCATGGCAGCACAAAAAAGATGATTAATTATTTTGTGGAGGCTTTGATTGAAAGGGGTATAACGGTAAGGCAGTTCAATTTGTCTAAAACAGATATTGGAAAACTGGCGATGGCTTTAGTGGATGCCGCTACAATCGTAATCGGCTCACCCACAGTTTTAGTTGGTCCGCATCCAAATGTTGTTTATGCGGTTTATCTCGCCAATGCCCTGAGGCCAAAATTGAAATTCGCATCAATCATTGGCTCCTACGGCTGGGGTGGCAAGATGGTAGAACAAATTGCGGGAATGATCCCGAATTTAAAGGTAGAAATACTTGATCCTGTTGTTGTGAAGGGGTTTCCAAAAAAAGAGGATTTCAAGGCATTGGACAGATTGGCAGATGAAGTCTTAAATAAACATAAGGAACATAACATCGTTTAAAAGTGGAAGAACAAATCCGAAAAGGAGGGAAAAACCATGACGGAGAAACTCCAGATTTACAAGTGTGAAGTCTGCGGTAACATTGTGGAAGTCCTCCACGAAGGGGCTGGAGAGCTTGTGTGCTGCGGACAGCCCATGATACTCTGTGAGGAGAACACTGTGGATGCTGCTAAGGAGAAGCATGTGCCCGTGGTGGAAAAGACGGCAGGCGGCGCCAAGGTGAAGGTGGGGAGCGTTGCACACCCAATGGAGGAGAAACACTATATTGAGTGGATCGAGATTATTTTAGATGGAAAGGCCTATCGTCAGTTCCTGAAGCCAGGAGATACACCGGAAGCAACGTTTAATATTGAGGCAGGAGGAGATGTGACCGCCCGTGAGTATTGTAACCTGCACGGTTTGTGGAAGGCATAGTGGCCATTACGTGAACGAGCAGTGAGACAGGGTGATCCTTCAGGCAGTGGAGGATCACCCCTAAACCCAGATTTTGCAATAGCAAAATCTGCCCATAGGGCCGCCCCATCTTTATTTTGCTGTGAAAAATGATAAACTCGTAAAAAGTCCACATACCTTGTCATTTCGAGCGAAGCGAGAAATCTTTTCGGTGTAACATGCTGAAAATATAAGATTTCTCCCGGAGCCTGTCCTGAGCATAATACTAAGATTCCTCGCTTCGCTCGGAATGACAGAAGCGAAGGGGTCGAAATGACAGACCCGCCTGCCAGACGGCGGGCAGGTTCACCAAATCCTACTTTTTACAAAACCATCAAATTTAGGCAAAAAAATTATATCGAACTGGAGAAATCTGAAAAAGGTAAACTCATTATAAAATGTCTACCTAAAAGAGTGAAATCTTGACTAATTCCATTGGTTCCAGTAAAAATTAATCGTCAATTAGAAAAATGGGGGTCTAAGATTATTTACTAATCTCAAGTTTTCGCAATTAAGGAAAGGGATATGGATCAAGGCCAGAACCAAGCCCACATCAAAATGAATTATTTTGCCCTGGTGCGGGCTTTCTTTATGGGCAATCGGAGGATGTTCTAATGGCAAAAAAACCAACCTATGAAGAATTGGAACAAAGGGTCAAGGAGTTAGAAAAGGAAGCCTTAAAGCGCAGGCAGGCAGGGAAGGAGCTGCGGGAGAGTGAGGCCCAGAAAAAAGCGCTTCTTGATGCCTCAATTGACAGAATCAGGTTTGTTGATACAGATATGAAAATAATCTGGGCAAACAAAACAACAACCAGAGAACTTAATGTAGCTCCTGAAGATTTAATAGGGCAGTTTTGCTATAAAGCTCTCATTGGCAAAGACACCCCATGTCCTGAATGCCCAACCACAAAGGCACTTAAGACTGGTAACATTGAACAAGCTATTTTACATCACCCTTATTCAAAGGGCATAAAGGGAGAAACCTATTGGGATACTTATGCTGTGCCTATTAAAAATGAATCAGGTGATATCTTAAATTTTATTCAGGTTTCCAGAAACATCACCGAACGCAAGCAGGCGGAGGAGCAGCTCTCAAGACACACGGAACAGATCAACAAACACAAGCTTGCACTTCAAAAACTGGCCAAAATGGATTTTGCTGACTTTGATGTGGCTCTTAAAAGTACGACGGAGTTGGCTTCTCAATCATTGGAGGCAGAACGCGTTTGTGTCTGGCTTTTTAATGAAGACCAATCAGAAATGGTCTGCCAAGACCTCTATCAGTTGAGTCACGATTCTCATGAAAAGGGATTAACATTAAAAAGCAAGGATTATCCAAACTATTTTCGGGCGTTAAAGGAAAAGCGCACCATCGCTGCAGATGACGCACAAAACCATCCATTAACCAATGAATTAACCGAGGGATATTTAAAGCCCCTGGGAATTACATCCAGGCTGAGTGCGGCAATACTTTTACAATCTGACTTTGTGGGGGGCGTAAGCGCCGAGCATACAGGGCCGCTCCGAGAATGGAGTGAAGAAGAACAAACCTTTCTCATTTCCATCGCCGATCTTGTTACCCTGGCCCTGGAGATTGCCAGGCGTCAACAGACCGAGATTGAATTGAAAAAACACAGGGGCCGGTTAGAGGAGCTGGTTGAAGGACGTACTGCCGAACTGAAAGAAGAGATCTCGGAGCGTAAAAAGGCAGAGGAAGAGTTACAGCGCAATGTGGAGGATCTCGAACGGTTCAGTAAGCTGGCCGTTGGACGTGAAGAACAAATGATCAAGCTTAAAAAAGAAATCAACGAACTACTCCGAGGATTGGGCCATCCGGATAAATATAAGATTGTTGACTGATTAATAATATGATTTTTTAGAAGCTCACAGGAAATTTGTATTATGCCTCTTAAAGAAAGTTCAACAGAAAAATGGCTACTACCCTTCATTACGAAACTCAGGAGTAAAATATGAAATTAACCCACAAGGTAAAGTTAGGGACATTGGCAGCAGGGCTGGTAGTCATTTTAATAATGTTGGCTGCTATCTTGTCTGTAAGCCTAAAACAAAACGAAATGATCATGAGATCTGCCTACCTTTCAGCCGAGGGATATTTTGAGAGTATTGTGCTTACACGGCGTTGGAATGCTCATTATGGAGGTATCTATGTTCTAAAGAAAGAAGGAATGCGATCAAATCCCTACCTGGAAAACCCGGATATCACCACAGCGGATGGGGTGGTTTATACGAAAAAGAATCCTGCACTGATGACCCGTGAGATATCAAAGTTGGCAAAGCAGTTCGGAACATATCAGTACCACATAACAAGTCTTAATCTGATAAATCCAAATAATACCCCTGACCCCTGGGAGAGAGAGTCCCTCCAGGCGTTTGAGACTGGAGTTAAGGAAGTAACACAAATCACGGAGTTAGAGGGCAATAAGATTTATCGGTTTATACGTCCTCTTTTATATGAAAAAGGATGTGTCTCTTGCCACGCGAAACAAGGATATCGACTTGGGGATGTCCGAGGGGGAATAAGTGTTTCGCTACCCTACAACGGAATTGAAATAGCCATTAAGAAAAATCAATACCAAATGTTTGTCCTGGCGGGCTCTATTGCCATCGTAATGGCACTCATCTTCTATTTTGTTGTGTGGCAACTGATGAAAAAACTTGCCACTACCACAGACATAGTTGAAACAGAAAAAAATAATTTGCGGACAGCCCAGATAAATCTTACAAAGGAAAGAGGCACGCTTGATGATATTGTAAGCAGTATTGATGCAGACTTATTTTTGGTTGACAGGGAACAGAAAATCCTTTGGATCAACAGGAGAATGAAGGAAAGAGGTCTATCTGATACGATTGGTCAGACTTGTGCTAAAATTTACGATAATACTGACATTATACCTGAAAATTGTCCTATAGCTTTGGCTTTCAAACATGAAAAAACTACCCAAAAGGATCGTTCTTTCCTTCAACCTGACGGCACTATTCGGTGGCATTCATTCACATGTTCCCCTGTAAAAGATAATTTTAATAACATAATCCAAGTTCTTTCACTTGTCCACGACATTACGGATCGCAAGCAGATGGAAGAATCCTTAAATGAGCGTGTCGAAGAATTGGCAAAGACACGCCGGGCCACGCTGAACATGACGGAAGACCTTGAAGAATCCAGAAAAGAAGCCGAAAAGCGCACGGTCGAACTCCAAACGGAAGTCAGCATGCGAAAAAAGGTGGAAGGAGAATTAAGGCAGAATGTGGATGAGCTGGAACGGTTCAGCCGGCTGGCCGTTGGACGTGAAAAGCAGATGATCAAGCTGAAGGAAGAGATCAATGAGTTATTGAGTCATGCCGGCCTGGAGAAGAAATATAAGATTGTTACCTAATGAAAAATTGCAGTTTTTTATTTTGGGCATTTGAAAATTCGTAATTGTATTTGTTTCGGATTTCAAATTTTTTCTAACACGGAGTATTCATCATGACTATCCGTAGAAATTTATTAATATCTTTTTTCTTTATCTGTTTGGCTTTATCGAACAGCCAGGTTTATGCCTCTGAGAAATTAGAATCCGTGACCCTACAGCTCACCTGGAAAAATCAGTTTCAATTTGCGGGCTACTATGTTGCTAAAGAATTGGGTTTTTATAACGATGTCGGCTTGGATGTCACCATAAAAGAGTATGAATCCGGCACAGATGTTACCCAAGATGTACTTTCGCAGAAAGCTCATTTTGGTGTAGGCAGATCCGCTCTTGTTCTAGAAAGTATGGAAGGAAAAGAGGTTTATCTCCTGTCCGCTATCTTCCAGCATTCACCGCTTATGCTGTTGGCAAAAAAGCGGGATGATCTGAAACAGGTCTCTGATTTGAAGGGTAAACGAATCATGATGACCGATGATGTGGTGGGAAAGGCTTCCCTTACCGCTATGTTGTTAGCTAATGGAATTAAGTCTGACAGTTACACTTTGCAAGAGCACACCTTTAACACCGACGATCTGATTTCCGGTAAAACCGACGCCGTTGCCGCTTACATTTCCAATGAGCCCCATCAGATGGAAAAACGGGGGATAGATTATACGATCTTTGCACCCAAAGACCATGGGTTTGATTTTTATAGCGATATATTATTTACCTCCCAGAAACTTTATAACGATAACCCTAAATTGGTCAAACGATTTTACCAGGCCAGTCTTCAAGGATGGGCGTATGCTTTTTCTCATATAGATGAAGCTGTTGATTTGATTCTTAAAAAATATAACACCCAAAATCGACGCAAAGATGCGCTGCTTTTTGAAGCCAACACACTTAAGACGTTAGCCTATAATAAAGGAGTACCGCTGGGAAACATCAATAAAAGCCGGATTGCTCAAATTGCCCAGGTATATCGTCTAATTGGGCTTACGCATCAACCTCTGAAAACTGATAACCTAATCCTTGAGGATACGCCGTCCGTTGCACTTACGCCTGAAGAAAAGGCCTGGCTTGATAAACACCCGGTGGTCAGGGCACGGATCGGGAAAGCCCCCCCCTTACATTTCTTTGATGGAAAACCTCGCGGAATTTCCGTTGATTATCTAAATCTAATAGCCAAGCGCGCCGGCTTCACGGTCCAATATGTTACCGATATACCCTGGTCCAAGGCACTGGAGGACATTAAAAACCATGAAACAATCGATTTACTCCTCACGGCCAAGGTGACCCCGGAGCGCCGGAAATATATGGCGTTTACGAAAGACTATCTTCTCATGCCATGGGTCATTTTTACACAGAAAGATAGCTCCATTGGTTCAATGGAAGATTTGATGCATAAGACGGTTTCGGTAGAACGGGATTATGTCATGCATAAAAAACTTGCGGCCGAATATCCCGATATAAACCTTCTGGTAAAAGGAACAACACAAGAAGCGATCGAAGCGGTTGCCACCGGACAGGCGGACGCGTACATAGGAGACTTGATGACAGGGGTGTATATTATCCGGCAAAACAATTTGATCAATGTCAAAGTCGCTGCCTCGACACCTTTTGGACACCACGACCAGGCCATGGCCATACGGGATGACTGGCCGGAGCTGGCCGGGATTATTAACAAAGGACTGGCTGCCATCAGCGAAAAGGAGCGCAACGAAATTCTGACCAGATATCTGGGCTTATTGTGGCCAGAGGGATCCAAAACAGCGCAGACCCAGGTAGCACTTACCCCCGAAGAACGCGCCTGGCTCCAGGCCCACAAAACCATCAGGATCGGCGTCGATCGCAACTATCCTCCCTTCGAGTTCATCGACAACAAAGGCGTTTACAGAGGCATAACCCCGGACTACCTGAAGCTGATCGAAAAGCGGCTTGGTGTAACTTTCAAGGTTGTTCCCGGGCTGATGACCTGGCCCCAGGTGCTGGCAGGAACCAAGGACGGGACAGTCGATGTTATCGCTATCTTGTCGGCCACTAAGGATCGACAGGAATTTCTCAATTTCACCCAGCCTTACATCAACTTTCCACAAGTGATCGTGACGCGCAAGGATTATCCCCCAATAGAAAGCATACAGGATTTTATTGGAAAGACCGTAGCTGTAACAAAGGGTTATTCCGAAGTCGAGGAGATCAGCCGATTATACCCAAAGATTAAACTGCATCTCGTTGATAATCCGCTCGAGGAACTGGAAGCCGTCGCCACGGGCAAGGCGGACGCTGCACAAGGCAACCTTGCCGTCTTCACTTACTTCATCGAGAAAAATAATCTCCTTAATCTTCATTTTGCCGCACCGTCGGAGATCTCGGGCGGGGGAATGAGCATGGGCGTACGCAAGGACTGGCCTGAACTGGCACGTATCCTCGACAAGACATTGGCCACCATTTCTGAACAGGAAAGAAGACGTATCCAACGTAATTGGGTCAGCATTGAAGCGCTCAAGACCCCATTGGCGGATGAAACGATATCATCCTGGCGGTTGATAGTATACGCGGTTATCCTTTTCATTGTCCTCAGTCTGTTTGCATGGATTCTCATCAAAAGCATCAAAGAAGAAGATATCGCTGCCAGTTTCGGATCACCTCGATTTCGACTGTTTGTTTTAGCCGGTTTGAGTATTATTATAATTATCGTCTGCTTTTTGGGTTGGTTCACATTAGAGAGGAACAAGGAAAAAATTTTAGCACGTGTCGGCGAGAGCCTCCAGATGGTTTTAAATACCGCGAATGACAGGCTCAACCTCTGGGTGGCGCAAAAAACATCCTTGATGAAACTGTTTGGGCGTGACCCGGAACTTTTGGCAATAACCCGGCGCCTTTTGGCTGTGCCACCCAACCGTGATGATCTGCTGGCCTCCGAGGCTTTGCGGGATGCCCGAACGTTTTTTAAAAATAACGAGGAAATCTTTGCAAACATCGGCTTTTTCATCATCAACCCCGATCATATCAGCATTGGGTCCATGCGGGATGCCAATATCGGCACTCAAAATCTCATCTCATCTCAAAGACCGGATCTGCTCAAGCTGGCATTTGAGGGTGAAGTGCTGTTCGTACCGCCCATCCAATCCGATGTTCCTCTGGGGAATTCAGAAAAAACAGATGGAGGCGGGAAACAAGATACCAAATTTTTTATCGGTCCCATCCGGGATTTGAAGGGGCGGATTATTGCGGTGATGACGCTACGTATAGACCATTCAAAAGGTTTTTCACAGGCGCTTCAGGGCTATGGGATGCTTAAAAGCGGTGAAGCCTATGCCTTTAACCGGGAGGGACAACTGCTCTCGGAAAGCCGGTTCAACGACCAACTGCGGCAGATCGGCCTGATTGAAAAAGGTCAACAGAGCGCTTTGAACATCGAAATCCGCGATCCCGGGGTTAACATGGTTGAGGGTCATCACCCTATATTGGAAAGATCCAGGCAACCCCTAACCCACATGGCATCCCGTGCGATTCAGTTGAAATCGGATATGGAGAAGGCTGGTCAACATCAGGGTTATTCTAAAATCGAGGTCGATACAAAGGCGTACCGGGATTATCGAGGGGTTCCGGTATTCGGTGCCTGGCTATGGAGCGCGGACCTGGGATTGGGACTGGCCACGGAAATCGATGCCGATAAAGCTTTGTCCGCCTATTACATGATGCGGATGACTGTTTTCGGCGTACTGGGATTTACCCTGTTTTTATCCGTTGGTGCAATATTATTCGTTTTGATATTAGGCGAGCGTGCCAGCCAGGCGTTGATGAAGGCAAGGGATAATCTGGAAGAAAAAGTCGAGAAGCGAACGGCAGAACTCGCAGAAGCTGAGGAACGTTCGCGCCTGCTTTTGGAATCAGTCGGGGATGGTATTTTTGGTACTGACACAAAGGGTAAGGTCATCTTTATTAATTCCTCTGCTTGCAGGATGCTGGGTTACTCCAGTGAAGAACTGCTGGGTATGAACGTTCATGAGACAATACATCACAGCTACGCCGACGGCGGTTTCTACCCGAAGGATGATTGCCCGATGGAGAAGGCTTACATCGAGGAAAGTTCCTTTTCCGTGGATGACGAGGTACTGTGGCGCAAGGACGGCATCAATTTTCCGGTAGAATATTCAGCCACGCCGATAGGTCATGGTGAAACAATCGTGGGTGCCGTGGTTGTTTTTCGTGATATAACCGAGCGCAGACAGGCTGAAGAGGATCTGAACAAGGAACGTTTGGGACAGAAGGAAATAGTGGCCAATAGTCCCCTCGGTGTGGCCATATCCACCGATGCCGTAGCTCGGTTTGCCAATCCTCGATTTAAAGAAATGTTTGGTCTGTCTGTTGGTAACAAATTAACCGTAATTCATGTAAACATTGACGATCGGAGCCATATTCTCGAAGAATTAGAGAAGAACGGAATTATTTACAATTTTGAGTTTCAAGCGTATGACGCAAAAGGAGAAATTATTGAAGTGCTGTCTACGTACCAGAAAATAGATTATGAAGGAAAGCCAGGACTTTTAGCCTGGTTAATGGATATAACTGAGCGCAAAGGGATGGAGGAAGCCCTTCAGAAACGCGTCACCGAATTGGCCGAAGCACGTGGGGCCATGCTGAACATGATGGAAGATATTGAAGAATCCAGAAAAAAAGCTGAAGAGGCAACCCAGGCCAAGTCCGATTTTCTGGCCAGCATGAGCCATGAGCTGCGCACACCTCTGAATGCCATCATAGGTTTTTCAGAGGTATTACGGGATCAATACTTTGGGGAACTTAACGAGAAACAGGTGGAATACACCAATGACATTCTGGAAAGCGGAAAACACCTTCTTTCTCTGATTAATGATATCCTTGACCTCTCCAAGGTTGAAGCCGGCAAGATGGAGCTTGATCTCTCCCAGGTGAATATCTCGAGTCTTCTGGAAAACAGCATGATAATGATCAAGGAAAAGGCATTGAAGCATGGGATAGCTCTTGACCTGAAGATACCTGAAGAGCTGTCAGGCCTTGAGATACAGGCAGACGAGCGAAAGGTGAAGCAGGTGATGTTTAATCTTCTTTCCAATGCGGCCAAATTTACCCCTGATGGAGGGGAAATCCGTGTGACAGTGGATCTCATTTCGGAGTTAGGAATTCGGATTTTGGAATTAAAAGAAGACGAAAAACAACTGGCAATCCAAAATCCAAAATCCAAAATAGAAGTCTGCGTCGCTGATAATGGTATTGGCCTCAGTCCCGAAAATCAGGGAAATATCTTCCAAGAGTTCTACCAGGTTAATGGAGGAACTACGGATAAGTCTCCTGGTACAGGATTAGGTCTGCCGCTGACTAAAAGCTTTGTGGAGATGCATGGTGGAAGGATCTGGGTGGAAAGCAAAGGGGAAGGAAAAGGGAGCCGATTCAGCTTCTTGCTGCCTGTTAAATCTGAGGATCTTGAGATAGATGCAGGTCTGTTGAACAACCTGAGGAGTTTGGCCAGTTCTTACGAAAAACATAAAAGACCTTTTACATTGTGCTATTTGCAGATTGATAGAGAGCATTTCAAAGAAGAGGCTCCGAGAATCAGAGAAGCCTTTGTAAAAGAAAAAAGGGGTGACGATTTTTTAGTAATGGATAAGGGGGGGGATGTTTATTTGGTTATCCAGGGGACCGATAGAGAGAAGATCAAAGTTGCCTGTAATCGATTAATAAAGAAGATGAAGTCCATGTTTGAAGGCCTGGAGATCTCATATTTGACAGCCACTTTTCCAGAAGATGGCGATACACCGGAGGCAATAATAAAGAAAGTAAGAAAAACGTAAGAGTTGGAAAGGGGGGTTATATGGAAAAAGTTATTCTCATAGTGGAGGATGATCCCAAGAATCTCAAATTGTTCAGAGATCTTCTTCAAGTCTCAGGATATACTACCTTAGAAGCGACCGATGGAAAGCAGGGGGTTGAATTGGCAAGGGAGGAGAGGCCGGATCTAATTCTAATGGATATCCAGATGCCGGTTATGGACGGCCTTGAGGCCACCAAATTATTAAAGAACAATGATGTGACCAAGGATATCCCCATTGTTGCGCTGACTGCTTATGCGATGCAAGGGGATGAGGAAAAGATGCGGGAGGCTGGTTTCGACGGATATATCAGCAAGCCTATTGATGTTAAGGGATTTTTGAAAAAGATATCTGAGGTTATTTCTAAGTGAAAAAAGGCCAGGCAGACTCAGAAAGATATTGGAGGTTGACATGGGGAAAAGATCTAAAATTTTGGTGGTAGATGATGAAGATCGGAATCTCCGTCTTATGGAAGCCCTTTTAATCCCACTGGGATATGAGGTGATCCTGGCACGGGATGGGGAAGAGGCTCTTGAAAAGGCCAGAGAGATTCCTCCTGATGTGGTATTGCTTGACATCATGATGCCCAAGATGGATGGCTTTGAGGTGGCCAAGCGATTGAAAAAGAATGAAGAGACTAAAATCATCCCCATTGTCATGGTGACAATGTTAGAGGAAGTGGAGGACCGGGTCAGGGCCCTTGAGGCAGGAGCTGATGATTTTTTGAGCAAACCTGTAGATAAAATAGAATTAAAAGCAAGGGTCCAATCACTGCTCAAGGTGAAGGCTTACAACGATCACATGCGTGATTATCAAAAGGAACTGGAGGCCGAGGTTGCCAGAAGGACCGAGCAACTGAGGAGGGCATTTGAAAAAATCAAAGTTGCCTCCCTCGATACGATCTACCGCCTCTCCAGGGCGGCTGAATATAAGGATGAGGATACCGGTGCCCATATACGGCGCATGAGCCATTTTTCGGCCGCTGTTGCTCGCAAGATGGGCCTGAGTAATGCCACTGTAGAGTCCATCCTATATGCCGCACCCATGCACGATATCGGCAAGATCGGCACTCCGGATCGCATATTGCTGAAACCCGGAAAACTGGACCCGGATGAGTGGGAAATCATGAAGCAGCATGCTACCAACGGGGGACGGATCCTGGAAGGTTCTGACGCTGGTTTTATCAAATTAGGTGAGGTGATAGCCCTCACACATCATGAAAAATGGGACGGCAGCGGGTATCCTAAAGGACTTAAGGGTTCAAAGATCCCCCAGGCAGGACGAATTACAGCCATTGCGGATGTC
>JAPVVG010000078.1 GCA_028571455.1 Desulfobacteraceae bacterium
CTGAACCCTGGGCTTCGTTATGTTGTGCTAACTCACCCGGAAACTTGGCCTTGTATGCTGTTTCTGTTCGTCGGCTCATAGTTTTGCACTCCAGGTTGCCGCTCCTTTTCAGTCGCTCTCGCCTGCTGCTCGCCTTCCGCTTTGCTCCAGCCCTTCAGACAGAACCTCACGATTCCGCCCTTGCTTTCGGCTACTACTTTTGCTAATATATCAAATATTAACAGGATTCACGTATAGGGGACTTTCACTGAAAAACCGTTTGCTGATTGTTGCATATGCAGAAAGAAAAAATAAAATTCGTTTAATCAGTGCAAGAGAAGCTACTCGGAGGGAACAAAAAGTTTATGAAGAAGGATAATGTAAAAATGGAAGATGAGCTCAAGCCAGAATATGACTTAATGAGCTTAAAAGTGAGGAAGGTTGGCCCTGAACGGAAGAGTTTTTTTGGAACTACAGTACGTTTAGAAACAGATGTAGCAAAGATGTTCCCAGACTCTGAATCAGTAAATGAAGCTTTGCGATTTTTAATTAGAACTACCCAAAAAAACAAGTCATCATTCCCTGGCAGTACCAAGAATACTTGATTGGCCGAACAATCGCATTCACTCTGACGTCCAAAGCCGGAGCGTTTTTCGCTTTTGCCATTTCAGAGCAAAACTTTGCTTTTGCCAAGCCATCATTGGCTTTGGGCGCAGGTGATGCGGAGACGTTCGCTGGCAATAATAGCATTAACAGGATATCAAAATGGACCTATTAAAAGAACTTAAAAATCTTTCTGCGAAACTGGATCGGGTGGGTATCGACTATGCATTATGCGGCGGTTTAGCTTTGGCCGTCTATGCAAGACCCAGAGCCACCCTTGACATTGATATAATGGTTGATTCCGGTTCTCTTTCAAAAACCAAGCAAGCAGTAGAAGAGCTGGGTTTTGCGTTCAGTGCTGTGCCTATGGAGTTTCATGGTGGTGCCGTTCAAATGCATCGACTCACTAAAATCGACAAAGATTCTGGTGAACACCTTATACTGGATCTATTGATAGTCACCCCGGAAACCCAAAAAGCATGGGATAGTAGACTTACAGTCGAATGGGAGGGTGGACCGCTTAAGGTTGTTTCTCCACAAGGTCTTATTTTGCTGAAATCTTTACGGAAAAGTGGGCAGGATAAAGATGATATTGAATACCTTAGGAGTATAACCGATGAAGATTGAAATGAGTCCGCGTGCTATTACGATGCGATTAAAAATGGTGAATCAGTTGAGACGTACTTGTCTTTCTCTTGCTGATTCCAGCACAGGAAAAAAGATACGAAAACAATTTTCAGCCAATAAATCGGTGCAGCGGATCTCACATGCGCTCGGCCGCTGACCTTAGCGTGAACATGATGATTGTATTTATTGGCGGCTCACGAAGAATAACGAGGCTGAGCAAGGCCATTCAAAGCAGGTTAGATAACATTATTGACAAAGGATAGAAAATCCTATTTTTTGATAAGATGAACAAAATGAATAGACTAAATAAAGATCACAAATCATGTAAATCCAGTTAATCCTGTCAAAAGAGTCCGCCTAAATATGCTTCGAGAGCTTTCCATAAAAAATTTTACTATAATAGATAATTTGCGTATAACTTTTTCAGATGGACTTAGCATATTAAGCGGTGAAACAGGCGCAGGCAAATCGATAATAATAAATGCGGTAAATCTGCTGCTTGGCAGCAAGGCAACAACAAGATTAATCCGCACAGGATCTGAGGCAGCGGAGCTTGAAGCATTATTTCAAATTACACTTAAAAGCAGACTCGCCCAAATCATGAAAGAGAAAGGTTTTGAAGAATCTGAAGAACTGGTGATCAAAAGAATTATTTCCCGCAAAGGTAAACACAGAATATATATAAACGGGCGTCTTGCCACCATACAGATGCTGAATTCAATAACAGAAAACTTGGCCAGCATATCAGGTCAACATGCTCATCAAGGGCTTTTAAAAGAGGATCAGCATCTTTTAATACTCGACCGGTTTGGCGGCTTGATGCCTCAGCGGGCCGAGGTTTACAGATATTATAATGAAATAGTTCCAATGATAAGGATGCTCCAGGAACTGAAGGCTGCCGGAGATAAGCAGGATGAACATATCAGGTTGCTTGAGTTCCAGAAAAAAGAGATAATCGATGCCTCTATTAACCCTGGTGAAGATAAGGCCCTGGAACAAAAAAGAATCCGGCTTAAAAACGGTGAAGCCCTTTATCAGGCGGTTCACAGCAGCATTGAAGATCTCTACAGCGTCCAGGGAGCGATAGTAGAACGCATTTCAGAGGTAAAAAAAAGGCTTGAAAAGGCAAGCCTGATCGATCCCGCGCTTACTTCGCAGGCAGAAGGGCTGGCTAAATCAATATTCAACCTAGAGGATATTGCCGAAGAGCTCAGAAAGTACCAAAAAAACGTAGAGATGGATGAAGGGCTTCTTGAGGAGGTTGAAGAGCGTCTTGACACCCTTCATAAGCTAAAGAGGAAACACGGAGGATCACTCGAGACAATTTTTGCATATCTTGAGTCAACAGATCAAGAGCTTTCAAAAATAGCAAATCTATCTGAAAAGATAACCGAGACAGAAGCAAAGCTGGATACTTTGCATGCCAAATTAGTGCGATCCGCAGAAAATCTTTCAAAAAAAAGAAAACAAACGGCCGATATGTTGGCAAGAAAGCTGGAAAAGGAGTTAGCCTTCCTTGAGATGTCTCAAGCAAAATTTAAAATATTACTTCAATCAATACCCCCAATTAATGGCCCAACGGGGGAAAATATTAATCCATATCTTACCTGTGATAATAAAGGTATCAGTGAAACCGGAATCGACAGGGCTACCTTCATGATAGCGCCAAATGTCGGCGAGGTTTTAAAGCCGCTTTCAAGCATTGTATCCGGAGGCGAACTTTCAAGGGTGGTGCTTGCCTTAAAAGCCATTCTTGCCAAGACCGAATCGGTCGAAACAGTAGTTTTTGACGAGGTTGATGCCGGGATCGGGGGAAGCGTAGCCGAGGTCGTGGGAAAAAAACTGTCTTCCCTTGCCCATTATCATCAGGTAATCTGCATAACCCATTTGCCCCAGATTGCAAAATTCGGGGACTATCATTTCAGGATTTCAAAACATGTATCTCGCGGAAGAACTATAACCAACATAAGGCCGCTTGACGACAAAGAGCGGGTCAACGAAATAGCCAGAATGTTAGGC
>JAPVVG010000079.1 GCA_028571455.1 Desulfobacteraceae bacterium
ATGCGAAATACTTAGCCATAACAAAACAAACCTTTCCTTCCAGAGTATTAAACAGGGCCTTGCGCAAAACAAATGGCCCGGAAGACTGGAAATAGTCTCCTCATCTCCCCTTATCATCCTTGACGGAGCACATAATTTAATTGCCACCCGCTGCCTGGCAAAATTTTTGTCCGAAAATCTAACTAAACGGAAGATAACACTTGTCACAGGCATACTGGACGACAAACCCTATGCTGCAATGCTTGCCTGTCTTCTCCCTCTTTGCAACAAGGTAATATTAACACGCCCTAAGGTCAATCGGGCTTTATCTCCGGAAAGATTATTCCCTGCCGCAAAGAAAATCATTCAGGATATAGAAATTATCCATGACGTGGGCAAAGCCATTAAATATGCAATTAAAACAGCATCTGTTAATGACGCAATTTGCATCGCGGGCTCTCTATACCTTGTCGGAGAAGCAAAAGAGGCTCTTGACTTATCAACCCTAATAAATTAATTAGAAGCCGTTTCTACACACAATGTGCGCCCGTAGCTCAGGGGATAGAGCGTCAGCCTCCGGAGCTGAAAGCCGCTGGTTCAAATCCAGCCGGGCGCGCCATTTTTTTTCAGGACAACAACCACGCAGTTGATCCATTTGTAAATCAGTTAACAGCTTAGCATATTGTGGAAGAGGGATGTCCCCTAAGTTCCTATGACTATGTCGGATTTTGGGGCAACTATTTTTATTGACAAGAATAAGATTTATGTTTAAATATTTAGTTTTGCAAAGATCTCACAGGGCCGTTAACTCAGCTGGTAGAGTATCTGCCTTTTAAGCAGAGAGTCGCGCGTTCGAGCCGCGCACGGCCCACCATGTATATGTACGTCCCCATCGTCTAGCCTGGCCCAGGACACCGGCCTTTCACGCCGGCAGCACCGGTTCAAATCCGGTTGGGGACGCCAATATATCCATTACGAGGCGTTTAGACAACTAAACGCCTTTTTTTGTGGCCCCCAGCCTATCAGGCCCCGAACTCTTTTTAATAATAATTGCTGTCAGGTCATCGGACTGTTTCGTAGCTGCAAATTCCTCAACCGCTGTTCTGATTGCTTTAAGAATAGCGGTCGCGTTTTTCTCCTGGTTGGCAATAATTACTTCCACAACCCGTTCAACGCCAAACTGCTCTTTATCAGCCCGCGCCCACTCATAAAAACCATCAGTTAGCAGGGCAAAAACATCACCTGTCTGCATCGGCGCCTTTTGCGTTTCAATATTTTCCATATCCGGCAATATCCCCATTGGGAAAGTATTTGCTGCCAGAATATCAACATTACCGGAATCGGCATGCAGCCATAATATTGGCGCTTGACCGGCGCTGCAATAATGCAACAAACCGGTTTCACTATAGAGAACCCCAAGAAAGGCTGTTATAAACCGATTATCCGGCAGATCATCTTCCATAAGTCTGTTAACCTTGCGTATCACCTCTTCAATTTTCAAAGGTCTCTATGTATCGTTGGGAATCAAACACAGGTCCGTTTATTTTCTTGACAAAATGGCTTAATATATCTATTTTTCAGAAAAGTTATACCAAAATAGACAGCGAAAAATCCCGCATCTGGTATAAAGTTTCCAAATGCGGGGTTTTTTATTTTTTATAGATAAAGAGAAAAAAGGATAAATGGAACACGATATTCAAAAAGTCAGAAACATAGGTATCAGCGCACATATTGATTCAGGCAAAACCACCCTTACTGAAAGGGTTCTCTTTTACACAAAGCGTATACATACCATCCACAACGTCAAAGGAAAAGACGGAATAGGGGCAACCATGGATTCCATGGAGCTTGAAAAGGAGCGCGGAATTACTATAGCTTCGGCAGCCACATACTGTTCATGGCAGGGCCATGAAATCAATATTATCGATACTCCCGGCCACGTTGACTTCACAATTGAGGTTGAACGATCTCTTAGAGTTCTTGACGGCGCCATACTGGTATTGTGCTCTGTTGGAGGCGTTCAGTCCCAGTCAATTACCGTTGACATGCAGATGAAAAGATACAAGATTCCATGTATTGCATTTATCAATAAATGTGACAGAAGCGGCGCAAATCCTTTTCGGGTAATTGATCAATTAGAGGAAAAACTGGGTCATAATGCAATAGCAATGCAGATCCCAATCGGGATTGAAGCAGATTTTATAGGGATTGTTGACCTTGTCTCCATGAAGGCAATCTATTTTGATGGCGATAATGGAGAAAATGTGCGTATAGAAGATATTCCGGAAAATCTTCTTGCCGAAGCTATGGAAAAACGTGAAGAGCTTATTGATGCTGCTTCTATGTATTCAGACGAACTTACAGAGGCTATTTTAGAAGAGAAAGAAATTGCCGAAGATTTGATTATCGATGCGGTGCGTAAAGGAACCCTGACCCGCGAAATGACGCCGGTTTTTATAGGATCGGCCTATAAAAACAAGGGGGTTCAACCCCTTCTTGACGCTGTAGTGAATTTTTTACCATGTCCGCGTGATGTTCAAAACGAGGCGCTTGATATGGAGAAAGACGAGGCGCCGGTAATCATGGACAGTGATCCGAAAAAACCGGTTGTCGCCCTTGCTTTCAAACTGGAAGACGCCCAGTATGGCCAGCTAACATACATACGCGTATACCAGGGAACCCTTGCCAAGGGTTCTTCTGTAGTTAACATACGCAGTGGCAAAAAAATTAAAATCGGCAGGCTTGCTCGCATGCACGCAGACCAGATGGAGGATATTGAGGCCATACCTGCCGGATATATCGGAGCCCTGTTTGGAATAGACTGTATTTCCGGAGATACATTTATCGCTCCCGGGTTGAACCTTAGCATGACCTCCATGTTTGTTCCCAATCCTGTGATTTCCTTAGCCATTGCCCCAAAGGACAATAATGCCAGAATCAATATGTCAAAGGCTTTAGGCCGGTTCACCAAAGAGGACCCGACCTTCAGGACCTATGTCGATGATGAAACCAATGATACTATTATTGAAGGTATGGGCGAGCTTCACCTTGAAATATATGTTGAAAGAATGCGCCGGGAATACAGCGCCGAGGTAACAACAGGCAAGCCTCGCGTGGCTTACAGGGAAACTATTACCAGGATGGCCGAATTCAACTATATACACAAAAAACAAACAGGCGGCGCCGGGCAGTATGGCCGGGTTGCGGGTTATATAGAACCTGTTGCCACCGAAGATTTTGTATTTGAAAACAAAATCGCTGGAGGAAAAATTCCATCCCAGTTTATTGCCTCGTGTGAAAAAGGCTTCAGGCAATGCCTTGGAAAGGGGCCAAAAATAGGATTTCCTGTTACCGGCATAAAGATAGTTATTAATGATGGGGCATCGCACTCTGTTGATTCTTCTGAAATGGCATTCCAGGCGGCTGCTCGCGGAGCTTTTCTTGAAGGGTATGCAAGGGCCGGAGCGGTTATTCATGAGCCGATAATGAAAGTGGTTGTTGAAACACCGGCTGAGTTTCAGGGTTCAGTCATGGGTCTTTTGAATCAACGAAGGGGAATGATTATAAGCTGCCAGGATGAAGGAACCCTTTGCGCTATCGAAGCCCAGGTGCCATTAGCTGAAATGTTCGGTTTTTCAACTGTTTTAAGGTCCTCCACACAGGGCAGGGCTCAATTTACCATGGAATTTGTCAAGTACAAACAGGCGCCTCAATCGATTGTCGAAGAACTGATCGAACAGGCAGCAAAAGAAAAAAAGAACGCGGCATAAATATTAAAAGAAAGGAATTTTAACATGATAAAAAAGGATGTTATCCTCTACAATCCGCTGAGGCTTATAGGTTATGAAACCGAAGATATCATCCCTGAAGGAGGGTTTGGAGCCGTGCTTGCACGTGCCGGTGTCGGTAAAACAGCTTTTTTGGTGCAGATTGCAATAAGCACCCTTCTTCGAGATAAAAATGTTCTCCATATCAGCCTCGATAATCCTGTGGATAAGATTAGTTTATGGTATAAAGAGGTTTTCAGCCACCTTGTAAAGCAATGTAAAACAGACAGGCTATGGGAAAGTATATTGCCGTACAGATTTATCATGACTTTCAAGGTTGAGGGCTTCAGCGTTCCCAAGCTTGAAGAAAGACTCACAGATTTAACCGAGCAGAATATATTTTCTCCGCATATGCTAATTATTGATGGACTTCCCTTTGATGAACCAACACGAAAGTCTCTTCCGGATTTAAAGGCCCTCGCAAAAAAACACTCAATGCATGTCTGGTTTGCCGTACGCATACACCGTCATGAACAGCAGGACACGGACGGTATGCCGGCCCGTTTTTCTAAAGTCTCCGGTCTGTTTGATGTTGCTATCCAGCTTAAACCTGAAGGCAAAGAAATACATGTGCGATCCTTAAAAGGAAGCGCTAAAACTGTTGAACATCCCGCATTGCTCTTAGACCCTTCTACAATGATGATAAAAAATTCTTCATTGTAATCTTAATCAGACCCATCATGACATAGTCGAATTATGGGGATTATGATCTCATTGACATTTTGTCATTATTATGAAATATTATCAGGAAGATAAAATTACTTATAATCAAAATGCATATAGGTTGACCTGACGGTTTAAGAGGGCTTGATGGATCCTGGTAATATTGAAGAAGAAAGCCGGGTGAAAAAAAGATGCAAATGGGCCGGAACAGATCCTCTTTATATTGAGTATCATGACAACGAGTGGGGTATTCCATTGCATGATGATCAAAAATTATTTGAGCTTCTTATACTTGAAGGAATGCAGGCCGGATTAAGCTGGATAACCATCTTGAAAAAGAGACAAAGCTACAGGAAAGCATTCAACAATTTCGATGCCGAACAAATTGCAAGTTATGATTCCAATAAAATTGTTCAACTACTCTCCAACAAAGGCATTATTCGCAACCGGCTGAAAATTGAGGCAGCGGTTCAAAACGCAAGAGCATTTCTATCTGTTCAAAAAAAATTTGGCAGCTTTGATACATATATCTGGCGGTTTATTGACGGCAAACCGATAAAGAATGCATGGAAAACTCAGGAGGAGATTCCTTCAAAGACAGATGAATCGATAGATATGAGCATTGATTTGAAAAAAAGAGGGTTTAAATTCGCAGGTCCAACAATCTGTTATGCGTTTATGCAGGCAGTAGGGATGGTAAATGATCATACTGTAGATTGTTTCAGGTATCATGAGATCCAGGGAGTATAAAAATGACTTGTAGTGCATCCTCCGGCAGAACACAAAATATCGGATTTGTTTCGACCCGCATTGCAGGGACAGATGGTGTCTCCCTGGAAACAGCAAAATGGGCTGACGTTTTTGAAAAGGAAGGATTTAACTGCTTTTACTTTGCCGGCGAGCTTGAACAGCCCCCGGATTGTTCGTATCTTGCAGAAGAAGCCCACTTCAAACACCCTGACATCAGGTATATTACCCAAAACTGCTTTGGAGTCCGCACACGATCCCGCTCCATAACGAAAAAGATTCATGCAATCTGTCAAAAATTAAAGGATCATCTTTATAAATTTATCGAAAAATTCAACATCGAGCTTTTAGTTGCTGAAAATGCTCTGGCAATACCGCTCAATATTCCACTTGGCATTGCTATTACAGAAATAATATCGGAAACCAGAATGCCTGCAATAGCTCATCATCACGATTTTTTCTGGGAACGGCAGAGTTTCATGACCAACGCTGTCTGGGAATACATCAACATGGCCTTTCCGCCCCATCTTCCGTCGATCCGGCATGTGGTAATCAACTCTTCCGCTGGCAACCAGTTAAGTCTCAGAACAGGTATTTCAGCAACTATGATCCCGAATGTAATGGACTTTGACAATCCGCCGGTTCCTTCCGATGATTATGCGTCTGATGTGCGAGAAGCTCTCGGAATCGAAGATGATGAGCTTTTTATTCTCCAGCCTACAAGAGTTGTAGAACGTAAAGGGATTGAACATGCAATGGAACTTGTCAGCAGGCTGGGAATGAAGGCCAAACTCGTTATTTCACATGCCTCTGGTGATGAAGGTCATGATTATGAACAGAGGCTAAAGAAATATTCAAAACTGATGAATGTTAACACAGTTTTTGTTTCAGATATTATTAATAAACGGAGAGGATATACCAAGACAGGAAAGAAAATTTACGACCTTAATGATATTTATCCACATGCGGACCTTGTCACTTATCCTTCCTATGTTGAGGGTTTCGGCAATGCTTTTCTTGAAGCAATATATTTCCATAAACCAATAGTAGTAAACACTTATGCAATTTACACGATGGATATCAAGCCAAAAGGATTTTCTGTAATAGAGCTGAACGGGTATGTAACGGAAAAAGCGGTTCACCAGGCGAGAAAAGTTCTAACAGACCCGGAGTATTGCAATAAAATGGTTACCTGCAACTATGAGATAGCCAGGCGTTACTATTCTTTCTCTGTTCTTCATCAGAAACTTAAAAACCTTATTTTAGACTGCATAGCTGACAAAGGCTAAGGGTTCGCTCAAAAAGGAGAAATAAACCGTGGCAGAAAAAGTTTTGATCTTTGGAAAAAATACCTGACCTTACACAAGAGCGGCTCGTGAAGCTTTTGCAAAAAACGGCAGAGAGGTGGAATATTTTGATGTTTTATCAGATGCCGACAAACTAAACACAATGCTTCAATATTCTGACGGAAGACGTAATGTCCCGATCATTGTGGATCAGGGCAACGTAAGCATAGGCTTTAATGGAAGAGCGTGAGGCGTTTAGCATGCCGGCTGTATGCCGGCAATGATATCGGTTTTGCATACTTATGAAAAATATAGAAAAACAGTTTCTTATCGACGACATTAAAACAGGCGAGGCATGGCGGCTTTTCAAAATAATGGGTGAGTTCGTTGAAGGTGTTGAAACCATGCACGATATTGGAGCCGCTGTAAGCATATTCGGGTCGTCCAGAATAAAGCCCGATGATCCGGTTTATAAAAAAACTGAGGAAATAGCCTCTCTTTTTGTAAAAAACGATTTTGCGGTAATTACCGGCGGCGGTGGTGGAGTAATGGAGGCGGCAAACAAAGGAGCGGCCATGGCAGGCGGGGCTTCTGTCGGGCTGAATATCACTCTTCCGTTTGAGCAAAAACCAAATCAGTATTCCAATATCAAGCTTGAGTTTAAGTATTTTTTTATCCGCAAGGTGATGTTTGTTAAGTATGCCACCGCTTACATAATAATGCCCGGAGGTTTCGGAACCCTGGATGAACTGTTTGAATCGGTTACACTGATTCAAACCCATCGCATAAAACCATTCCCTGTAATTCTGGTTGGTTCCGACTACTGGTCGGGACTTGTAGAGTGGGTTAAATCCCGTTTGCTTGAAGATAAAATGATATCGCCGGAACATCTTGATATTTTACAGGTCATGGATGAACCAAAAGAAATTGTAAAGGCAGTAAAGAAGATGGTGATTGTCTGATCTGAAGCTGTTGATAGGGTTGTTCGCAAAGGTCTCATTACGTACGGCTGCGAACGATCATGACAGAGCAAGGAGCTTTATGCACAACTCTCTTTGCTACGCTGCCGAATAAGACAAGCCCCATGCCTGAGAGTCCGTAGGCTCCCATCACCACAAGATCTATACGGTTTTTTTCAAGAAAGGTTAATATTTCAGAAGAAATATGCCCATTTAGAATGACAAGTTCATAATCAATTTGGCCTGTCAGCCTGCTGCCGTATTCCTGCTGCATACGTTCTTCTAAGTTCAAGATCAATGCCTTGGTGTCCTCAGCCGGCAAAACCCATTCGGTTTCCGTTGTTAACGGATTAATCACCGGAGGCAATACATGAATCAAAAAAAGTTTGGCCCGGTATTTCCTGGCCAGATCAAAAGCTTCCTCAAAGGCTGCTTTGGCATTTGTGGAAAAATCCGTGCAACAAGCGATTGTTTTTATAGGCATAGCATTCTCCTTTTGTAACTACTTAGGTAGATAGGCTGAAGGCTGAAGGCTTTTAGGAAAAAAACTCACAAAACACAATAATAGCCTAACAATTCAAGTATAATGTCCCAAAATACGGCCTTTGATGTTGGGAAGATATCAATGTCCTTCAGCCTTCAGTCTAAACAGCTTCAGCCTGACTACGTGAGTAGTCACTGTTGCTTGTTATAA
>JAPVVG010000080.1 GCA_028571455.1 Desulfobacteraceae bacterium
AATTCCTGCCTGTCCGGCCAATATAGCGTGTTTGCCGATTGTTACGCTTCCGGAAATTCCGACCTGCGCTACAATCACGCTATTTTCACCAACAATCACATTATGGGCAATATGCACGAGGTTGTCTGTTTTAACCCCCTTGCAAATCCTGGTTTTACTAAAGCTAGCCCTGTCGATTGTGTTGTTGGCGCCGATTTCCACATCATCATCTATCTCGACAATTCCTATTTGGGGGATTTTAAAATAGCTTTCCCCGTCAGGAGCAAAACCAAAACCATCACTTCCTATAACTGTGCCGGCATGAATTATTACCCTGTTGCCTATTCTGCAGCGCTCAAGGATAGTTACATTAGGATAAATCTTAACATCATTTCCAATCACAACATTATCCCCGACTACTACGTTTGGATGAATAATTACACGATCACCTAATGTGACATTATTTTGAATCACGCTAAAAGGGGCGATAGAAATATCCTTGCCGCACAGGAAATTTTTGCCGATATATGCATTTGAAGATATTCCGGCTAAGCTGTTGAGATATTCCGATTTTGAGGGGGGATAAAAAAGGGTTAGAACCTTTGCAAAGGCAACCCTGGGATTTTCCACCATAATGGTTGGTTTTGAAGACTCTATAAAATTTTTCGGAACAATAACGGCCCCGGCATCGGTTTTATCTATCTTTTTTAAAAACTTTGCGCTATCGGCAAAAGTAATATCATCTTGAGTAGCCATATCAAAAGGGGCTGCTCCACAAATAATTTTATTATAGCCGCCAGACAGCTTGCCTTCGACAACTTCTCCTATCCTGGAAAGCAATATTTCCATACGCAATATATCCCTCGAACACCTGAACCCCTATCTGAATATCGAATATCGAACAAGGAATTTCGAATTATGAAGTATTCAAGCACTTCGACCTGCCCGCAATGCCTTTACGTTGTTCGTGTAGAATACCGCAAAGTGGTGGTATAGTAACATTTATCACCTTAACACCAATTACAATGCATGGCAGGCGGGCATTCTGCGGTTCCTTGTTCTGCGGTTCTGCGGTTCAAAATCCCTGATCTCAAACTTCCGGCCTCTGACTTCCGACCTCTGATCTCAAACTTCCGGCCTCTGACTTCTGACCTCTGACCTCTGACCTCTGAACCCCTACTTTTTCTTACCGGCTTCTCTTTTATTGTATAGCTGGATTAATTTGTCTGTTAAATCTATTGCATTCGGATAGTAGAGAACACCGGCTTTTTCAATTATCAAAAGATAGCCTTCCTTTTTTCCGATCTCTTCAACAATGCCCTTAACATCCTTTTTTATGCGCATAACAAGCCTGTTTTCAAGCTCCCTGAACTCAGATAAATATCTCTTTTGAAGCGTCTTTATATCGTTTATCTTTATTCTGACTTCCCGTCCTTTTTCTTCACGCATCTCCTTGCTCATAACCAGTGCGTCACGCTCAAGCTTCTTTTGGAGTTCTTCTATTGCAGCGCCTTTTGTCTTAAGCTCGGCCTCCATCTTTTTACCTTTTTCATTGATTTTAGACTGCGCCAATTTGCCGGCGCTTGAAGCCTCAAGAATTCTCTGAAAATCGACTATCCCTATTTTGGCGACATCCGCGCTGTATGAATAAACAGCAGAAAAAAATATAAAGCTTATTGCGATAAAAGCAATTCTCCCAATTTTCATTTCATCCCCCTTTTTATGATTTAGTCGAGTGGTCGAGTAGGAAAATAGTTCCGCCAAAGCACTTTGGCGGATTAACTACTCGACTACTCGACTACTCGACTACTCGACTACTCGACTACTCGACCATCTAAAATGCCGTGCCCATAGTAAATTCCCATCTTCCGCCCCTGTTTTCTCCTTCTTTTGGATCAAGAATATATCCGTTCTCAAGCCTGATGGGACCTAAGGGTGAATACCACCTGAAGCCGTATCCCGCGCTTTTACGCAGGTTGCCCAGATCAATATTTTCGCTGTTGCCATATACATTTCCGGTATCATAAAAGATAACGCCGACAATGCCCGCTTTTTTGAGCAAAGGGATTATATATTCAACATTAAACTGGACAAACTTATTTCCTCCGACCTTGTCGCCATTCTCATCTGTAGGGCTTACATCGCGCCAGTCAAAACCGCGCAGCGAATTCATGCCGCCAAGGTAAAACTTGTCGTAATCAAAAAGTTTTTTCTTGGAATTTCTGTTAACATACCCTGTTTCGGCGTGCAGAAAGCCCACTGTTTCCTTAAATAATGGGAAATACCATCCAGTTTCAGCCAGATATTTTGTAAAACCTATTTCTCCGCCAATACCGGCATACTGCACACTTATACTGTGCTGCGATCCCTCTGTGGGGTTAAAAATCCTGTCCCTTGAATCATATCTCAAGGCGGTAGATATACTGCTTTTTGTATTTTCTCCTTCCGACTCCTTGACAAGGTCTGAAGCATATGTCTCATCTATGTTTTCTATATTGCTTACATCAAAGGCGTAGGATAAATATACCCGGGTAAAATCAAAGACCGGATAGCTGCATCTAAAGCCGATCCCTCTGCTATCCTTATCATAGGTATCATAATCCATTTGCCAGTCGTAAAGATCGACGCCTGCCGACAGAGGAATATCAAAGAGCCACGGTTCGGTAAAGCTCAGGGTATACCTTGTTGTCTTGCCTCCTAACTGCGCCTTTAGCTGAAAAACCTGCCCACGTCCAAAAAGGTTCCTCTGGGCAATAGCTGCCATGGCAAAGAAATTTTCGACATTACTGTAACCGCCTCCAAAGCTAAGCATGCCGGTTGGCTTTTCAGTAACATCCACATTCAAAACCATCCTGTCGTCGGAGCTTCCTTTTGAAGTATTAATTTTTATGTCTTCAAAATAATCAAGCCTATACAGGTTGCGCACCCCTCGTTTTAATCTCTTGCCACTGTAAAGCTCCTGTTCATACACCTTGAGCTGACGGCGAATAACCTTATCCCTGGTTTTTGTATTGCCGCTGATAATAATTTTTTCAAAATATACCTGTTTGCCCTTGTCAATGGCATAGGTAATATTGACCTGTGATTTTTCCAGGTTTTCCTCTATGCGGGGAAATATCTCAGCATATGCATAACCTTCGTCAGAATAAATATCGGTAAGGACGAGCACGTCGTTTCTCACGACTTCACGATTATAAAATTTTTCCCTGGCAATTTTAAGATTTTTTTCCAATTCCTGTTTAGATAATATTATGTCGCCAGCAATATCGACATTTCCGACCATAAATTGCGGTCCTTCAAAAATTTTTATTGTAATATCAATCCAATTATCTTTGTATTCAGTATGCGGTTCTCCGACCCTGGCCTGGATATAACCATTATTATGATAAAAAGCGGAAAGTTTGGCAACATCCTGACTCAGGTCTTCCTTATTAAGCTCCCCTGATGATGTCAGCCATGAGAAGAAACCTTTTTCAGACGACCTCATCATTTTTTTCAGTTTTTTGCTGGAATATTTTTTATTTCCTTCAAATATTATCCTTTTTATCCTGACCTTTTCACCCTCTTTGACAATAAATTCAAGATCAGCCTGATTGTGTTCAAGCTCACGTATATTGTAGGCCACCTTTACATTATGGTAATTTTTATTTTTATATAACTCCTCTATCCGTTCAATATTACTGCGCACCTTGAATATATTCAGAATCGAGCCTGTCCTGATGTTTAAATTTTCCATTATATCTTCGTCGTCAAACACCTTGTTGCCTTTTATCCGAATTACCCTGATGGTCGGTTTTTCCTTTACCCTGAAGGTAATTATCTTTCCTTTTGGCCCATCGTCCGCCTCGATTCTTACATCATCGAAATATCCCATTGAAAATATTGATTTAAGATCTTTGGCAAGATTCTTTGCAAGATAGACATCTCCCGGCGAAGTTTCTATAATTTTTTTAATCGCATCCGCTTCTATACGCTTATTGCCGGACACGAGTATTTCCGCTATCTTTTCCCTCTTAAAAAGCTTTATGCCAAGGTCGCCGGCAAGCTCCTTCACAGATCCAAAGAGATTTTCTATCCCTTTCCCCTCGACATAGAAAATCTTCGGAGGATTTTGCCCAAAAGATTCAACCATCTTTGCATCAAGGCTGAATTTTTCCCCTATCCGTGTAAAGCTTCCCCAAACAACATAGTCGGCGCCACTTTCTACGCCGAGATTTCTAATTGCATCTATGCCTGCGGCGGTTTCTTCACCCAGATACTCGGGCAAACCAAAAATAGATTCCAGGGCTATTACATTGGCTCCGTCCTGTTTAAGCTGTTTTTTGATTACATCCGGAATTTCGGTTTTAAGATATGAAAGATCTTCCTGCGAATATATTTCAAAAGGCAGTATGACAATACTCACCGATCTTTGAGAATATGCGGCATTAGGTAAAAGAAAGGTCGTTGCAATTATCAGCAGGCTTAAAAGTCTATACATATTAAACACCTCAATTAAGTCGTAACCGTTCACAGAACGTTGGAATTGGAAAATAGAAATTGCCTGTCTGCGTGCACCGCACAGGCAGAGAAATTTGGCCTTCATGCTTTTGTACTGTTCTCCCCAATTTCCAATTTCAAGTTTCAAGCCGTGAACAGCTACAGGTTTTAAAAAAAATATCTTTCCTTTGTGACTTAGTGCCTTGGTGGCTAAACTGTTACGTTTTTACCAGTTGCCCGTCGATGATGGTTACACTGCGTGACATATATGATGCAAGGTCCATATTATGTGTAACCACAACCAGTGTCATGCCTAGTTCCTGGTTTAACTCCAGAAGCAGATCGTGAATATGGTTTTTATTTTTTTCATCAAGATTGCCTGTGGGTTCATCTGCTAAAAGAATAACCGGCTCTAAAACCAGTGCCCTTGCCAGGGCGACCCGTTGCTGCTCTCCGCCTGAAAGTTTATTTACCCTGTATGACAATCTGTCTTTAAGCCCCACCCTGACAAGAATTGTCTCTGCAGACTCTCTCGCTTCTTTCTTGCTCACCCCTTTTATAAGAGCCGGCATCATCGTGTTTTCTACAGCGCTGAATTCAGGAAGCAAGTGATGAAACTGAAAAACAAAGCCAATAGATTCATTTCTGAACCTTGCAAGCTTTTCACTATCAAAAAGCAAGACATCTTTGTCTTGAAAAAGGAATGTTCCGCTGTCCGGCCGGTCGAGAGTGCCAAGTATATGCAGAAGTGTGGATTTGCCGATACCCGAGGCTCCGACAAAGGATATTGTTTCCCCTGCATCTAAATCAAAGTTAATGGATTTTAATATTTCGATTCTTATACCGTTGTTGCTGAAACTCTTGCTTAAGCCTCTGACAGTTATTAAATGAGACTGCCTGTTTGTTTGATTGTCAACCATAGCGGATTGCCTCAACAGGGTTAAGCTTTGATGCCTGGCGCGCCGGATAGAGTGTCGCCAGATAACAGATTATCATGGCCGCGGAGACAATCACAAAAACATCTAATGCCTCAAGTTTCACAGGCAGGGTAGTAAAATAGTATATATCGCCCGGAAGTTTGATGAACTTGTAATGTTTAAGCAATATACATCCTGTTAGTCCCAGACACATCCCAAGCACTGTGCCTGTTAAACCAATAATCATCCCTTTGAACACAAAAATCCTTTTAATGCTCTTATCGGTTGCGCCCATGGCCTTTAAGATGGCGATATCTTTTGTTTTTCCCATAACCATCATAATAAGTGAGCTTGCAATGTTAAAGGCCGCGACAAGAACGATAAGAGTCAAAATAATAAACATGGCCCTTTTTTCAAGTTTAAGCGCAGAAAAAAGGTTGCGATTCATCTGCATCCAGTCCCTGGCCCAATATGACCCGGTTTTATATTTTTGGTTGAGATTTGCCGCAATATTTTCCGCTATATTATCTGCTTTGTAAATATCCTTTACACGAACACCGATATTGGTTACCGAGTCTCCAATATGCAGGATAGACTGTGCATCTTTCAGGTGTACGTAGGCAAGAGATGTATCATATTCATACATTCCGGACTCGAAAAGACCTCTTACCCTGAATCGCTTCATTGCAGGTATATGCCCAATAGGAGAAATCATTCCCCGCGGTGAAATTAAATAAATAATATCGTTTTCTATTACACCTAAATTCCGGGCAAGCTCCTGGCCTAAAATGATTCCCGGCACAAAAGCTGATGTGCCTGCATTCTGATTTTTTGTTAATCTTTGTTCCAGAAAAGTCTTGTTAAGGCTTTTTATTGCCTGGCCGGCAGATCCAGGATCTATCCCCCTTAAAACAGCCCCTGATACCCGGGATGATGAACGAAGCATAATCTGACTGAAAACATAAGGGGATGCTGTTTTCACTCCGTCAATTTTTTCAATATCTTGAATTATCCGGCGGTAATCTGTAAATGCGCTGCCATAACGCATTATCATAACGTGCGATTCAACGCCAAGGATACGGGACCTGAATTCAGACTCCGCGCCGGACATAACGGCAATTACTATAATAAGGGCCATGACACCTATTGTAATGCCTGCTATGGAAAGAATTGTAATTAATGAAATGAAGGTTTGTTTTACCCTCAGATAGCGATTGCCTATGAAGTATTCAAAAGTCATAATTCCAGACCTTGTAATTTACTTTTAAAATGAGTCAATTTTTTTGACATTATCTGTATTTGGGAACCGTTCACGGAACGTTGAAATTAGAAAATAGAAATTGGAAATTTGGCCTTCATGCTTTTGTACTGTTCTTCCCAATTTCTAATTTCCAATTTCTATTTTAATCTCTCCCCAATTTCTAATTTCAAGTTTCAAGCCGTAAACGACTACTTAAATGATAGTGGTATCCGTTTTCTCCCTCTTCATGTGCGGGAAAAGAATAACCTCACGTATGGAAGCAGAATCGGTAAAAATCATCGCAAGCCTGTCTATTCCTATTCCTTCGCCGGCAGCCGGAGGCATGCCGTACTCCAATGCTTTGATATAGTCTTCATCCATATAATGGGCCTCTTCATCTCCTGCTTCCCTGTCTGCAGTCTGTTGAAGAAAACGCTCTTTCTGGTCGTCAGGATCGTTAAGCTCGGAAAATCCATTGGCGATTTCATGCCCGGCGATGAAGAGTTCAAAGCGGTCGGTTAGTGTGGGGTCATTGTCGCTTTTCCTGGAAAGAGGGGAAATTTCAACCGGATATCCGGTAATATATGTCGGCTGAATCAGTTTTGGTTCCACTAAAATATCAAACAGTTTTGCAATAATTTTCCCCAAACGGTCCGCCAAAGGTCTCTGGCAGATTTTTTGTGTTAAGGGGATACCTTTTGAAGAGGCAAAATCAAGCAGTTTTTGCCTGTCATCAAGCAGGCCGGGGTCAATGCCTCCGATTTCCTCCATAGCCGTCAATAAGGGCATGCGACGCCACTTGCGTCCCAAATCGATACTATTTCCCTGGTATGTTATTACTGCAGAACCTGTAACGTTTATGGCCGCAGACCTTAACATTTCTTCGGTCAAATCCATCAAATCGTTATAAGTAGCATATGCCTGGTAAAACTCAAGCATGGTAAATTCAGGATTATGCCGTGTTGAAACCCCCTCATTTCTGAAACTTCTGTTAAGCTCAAAAACCTTTTCAAAACCCCCTATGACGAGACGCTTTAAATATAGCTCAGGAGCAATACGCAAAAACAGATTCATCCCCAGAGCATTATGATAGGTTTTAAACGGCGTGGCTTCCGCGCCTCCCGGGATTGGTTGCATCATGGGGGTTTCTACTTCAAGAAAATCACGCTTAAGAAGAAATGTGCGTATCTCCTGGATAATTTTGCTGCGTTTCACAAATATCTCACGCACATTCGAATTCATTATCAAATCAAGGTAGCGCTGGCGATAACGTTTTTCAGGATCTTTAAGCCCATGAAATTTTTCTGGAAGAGGTCTTATTGCCTTGCAAACAAGTTTTATTTCATTAGCCAGCAGAGTCCACTCCCCTGTTTTAGTCTTAAACATTCCTCCTTTTATGCCGATAAAATCCCCAATATCGAGCTGTTTGAACAGATAAAAGGCTTCATCGCCAACCCGGTCTTTTCTGATATATGCCTGAAGCTGTCCTGAGCGATCCCTGAATCTGATAAATGCAGTTTTGCCGAACCGGTTTATTGCCATCATACGTCCTGCAAGAACAAATCCGCCTGAGGCGGATTCCGTGATGGAATCGGCTCTGTTTTCTATTATATTGACAACATCTTTTACCGTGCTTGTAACAATAAAATCGTTTGGAAAAAGATTAATATTTTTCCTTTTTAAATCTTCAAGCTTCTTTCTGCGTTGCTCGACAATATCGTTTGTTTTGTTCATGTCAATCCAATCCAAAAGTGGTCCGGGCTTTGTTTAAACCTGATTTGCTAACTTATTTACAGATGGGTGTCAAGAGAGCTTTACAAAATGAGATAGTATCAACCCATAGCGGCCGCCATCTTGAATATCGGGAGGTACATTGCAACAACGAGGCCTCCAATAACAATGCCAAGAAATACTAGCATGAACGGCTCTATCAATGCGGTCATGTTTTCCACTGCCTGGTCAACCTCGTCATCATAAAAGTCCGCAATCTTTTTCAACATTTCATCCAGCGCTCCTGCAGATTCCCCTACTGCTATCATCTGGCATACCATTGACGGGAAAACCCCGCTTTCAGAAAGAGGATCGGCCATTGTGCGGCCTTCGGTAATACCGGAACGGACGTCATATATGGCTGCTTCAATTGTTCTGTTACCCGCTGTTTTTGCGACAATATTGAGAGCGTCTAAAATTGAAACCCCACTGCTTAACATAGTACTCATGGTGCGTGAAAACTTGGCAACAGCGCCCTTGCGCAGCAGAATCCCCATTACCGGCAACTTGAGAGACAGATCATCAATTATGGCCTGCCCTTTATCTGTTTTATAAAATCTTTTGAATGTAAATATTATAAAGGCTATGGCAGCGATTATATACAGTATGTTATCCTTAATAAATCTGCTCATATTCACAACGATTTGAGTCGGCACTGGAAGGGCTCCGCCCATTCCTTCAAACATCTCCTCAAATACCGGAATAACAAAAACCATGATTATCCCAACCACAATCACAGCTATAATCATTGTTACTATCGGATAGGTCATAGCCCCTTTTATTTTGCCTTTAAGTTTTGCCGCTTTCTCCATGTAAGCTGAAAGCCGCGCTAAAATAGTATCAAGGATACCGCCGGCTTCACCTGCTGCAATCATATTTACAAAAAGATCGTCAAACTCTTTGGGATATTTTTTTAAAGCATCGGCAAGGGTTTCGCCCCCTTCCACAGCATTTTTTATCTCCTTTAAAATTCTTTTAAATGTTTTATTTTCCTGTTGTGAATGGAGTATATCAAGGCACTGGATTATCGGAAGACCCGCATCAATCATGGTAGAAAATTGTCGACAAAAAAGTATAACATCAGCCTGAACCACTTTAGGCTGCATAAAGGCGACATTTTCAAAAAGGTCTTTTGGTTTTTCTTTAATCTTTGCAGGGACTATTTTGAGCCTGGTGAGATGTGCCCGGACAGCTTCTTCGCTCAAAGCCTCCATTTCACCTTTTCGGGCCCGTTTTTTACTGTCTTTACCTTTCCACAGATAAACCGGCATTGTTACTACCAACATTTATAGGTTTTCTAATAAGGTAAATTTTATATCATAAGCCATGCAAAACAACAACGGCTTTATACAATTTTATCAATTTTTGATGAATTCGTACAAAGTCAAATTTCTACTGTTTTGTCATTCCCGACCTGATCGGGGCACGTAGTGACACGTAGTGAAGCGGAAGCGCTAACCATTAGCGCTATCCAGTTCTTTCAAGCACTTATGGACTCCCGCCTTCACCTGCCTGTGCGTTGCACGCATAGCTGAAATTAACTTGGTCTTGATAAACCAATCCATATGTTATAACTTGACCCTAATTGAGCCAAAGCTCAATTAGGGAGAGGTCAGGGATCTCAGCTGATTTCAAATTCTAAATACCAAATATCGAATAAATTACAATGACCAAAACTCAAAATCCCAAACCCGTATATTTTTGGTCGAGTAGTCGAGTAGAAAAATGGTTCCGCCAGAGTCCGCCAAAGTGCTCTGGCGGAGCGGATTAACTACTCGACTACTCGACTAATTTCCTACTCGACTATCCTGTTTCATTGAATATTGAAATTTGCCTGCCTGTGCGTCTACCTGCGCCGTTGGCGCGGCAGGCAGGTGTCCGCACGCAGACAGGGGATTTATTTGTAATTTGATGCTTGAAATTTGGGATTTTATAAGTTCTAACTTCAGTTCACTTGTAATTTAGCGCTTAACACTTTTTGCAAGGGTCTCATGACATTTGTTTTATGACAGGACTTGATCGTGGCACAAATAAAAATAGACGATAAAAAGCTTACCGTAATAACCACCCATATTAATGCCGATTTTGATGCATTGGCATCCATGCTTGCCGCTCAGAAGCTATACCCTGGTTCTATTATTGTTTTTCCGGGCTCATATGAAAAAAGCCTGAGAAATTTCTTCATAAAGTCGATGGTCTATCTCTTTAATATGGCTGATATAAAGGATATTGACTTTTCAAATATCAAAAAACTTGTTCTTGTCGATACAAAGCAGCCAGGCCGAATCGGAAAATTTGCATCTATTTTGAAAAATTCCGATTTAGAGATAGATATTTATGATCATCATCCAGCCATGGCAAATGATATCAAAGGAAATTACGAGGTTAATCGCGTAATAGGGGCAACCGTTTCCATCCTCACCGAAATCATCAAGAAAAAGGGGATCGACCTATCCCCTGATGAAGCAACTATATTGTGTTTAGGCATATATGAAGATACAGGTTCTTTTACCTTTTCTTCTACCACGGAAATGGATTTTATTGCAGCCGCATTTTTAATTTCAAAGGGTGCAGATCTAAATATTGTATCAAATCTGATTTCCAGAGAAATAAGCGCCGAACAGGTCGGGCTGTTAAACGATATGATTCAGGCGACAATGCACTACAATATCAACGGAATCGAAGTTGTAGTGACATGTGTAACTACCGACAATTATTTGCCCGATTTTGCCTTTCTTGTGCACAAAATAGTCAAGATGGAAAATATCCGCGCAATATTTGCCCTGGCTCTCATGGGAAACAAGATTTACATTGTTGCGCGAAGCAGAATATCTGAAGTCGATGTGGGGGCCATACTCACCCATTTTGGAGGAGGAGGGCATTCTTTTGCGGCTTCCGCTACAATCAAGAACAAGACTCTGGCGCAAACCGAACAAGAATTAATTGAAAACCTTTATAAAAGCATTAGGCCGAAAAGATGGATAAAGGATCTTATGTCTTCTCCTCCGATTACAATAAAATCGGATGTCTCTTGCAGGGATGCTAACAATTTCCTGACGCGTTACAATGTAAATGCCCTTTTAGTCACGGATAAAGTCGAAGATGATAGGAGTAGAGAGAGGCTTGTCGGTTTTATATCACGCCAGGTAATTGAAAAAGCCCTTTACCATAAGCTGGATTATGTGCAGGTAAAGGAATATATGACTACAGAACTGTCGATTGTCGGATCAGATGCCGATCTTCCGGAAATTCAGGAAAAAATAATCGGAAACAGGCAGCGCATTCTGCCTGTTGTTGATGATGGTGTTATAAAAGGTGTTATTACACGCACAGATCTATTAAATGTCCTTGTTCGGCAGACACAAGACTCAACTCCAGACTTATTAGACCGGCGAACTGAGATGGTTCACGCCAGGACAAGAAATGTTATAAGATTTATGAATGAACGTATTCCTGAGCGTTTAATGAATATATTGAAAACAGCAGGCGAAGTGGCTACTGAAATCGGTTACAGCGCTTATGTTGTAGGAGGATTTGTTCGTGATCTGTTTTTGTATAGGGCAAATGAGGACATAGATATTGTCATAGAAGGTGATGGCATAGCCTTTGCGAAAAAATATGCTGAAAAATGCAATGCGCGTATTCATGTGCATGAAAAATTCGGCACAGCGGTTATAATCTTTTCTGATGGTTTTAAAATTGATGTGGCTTCCGCGAGAATGGAATATTACAAATTTCCTGCTGCACTTCCTACAGTTGAAATGAGTTCAATAAAACTGGATATGTTTCGAAGAGACTTTACCGTCAATACTCTGGCGATTCATCTTAACCATGACAGATTCGGCAGGTTAATAGACTTTTTTGCAGCGCAAAAAGATATTAAGGAAAAAACTATCAGGGCTTTGCACAACCTGAGTTTTGTTGAGGATCCGACACGGGCCTTTCGCGCAATAAGATTCGAACAGCGTTTTGGTTTCACAATAGGGAAACTAACTTCAGGGCTGATTAAAAATGCAGTAAAAATGGATTTTTTCAAGCGGCTCAGCGGACGGAGGGTATTTAATGAGCTGCGTCAGATTCTTGAAGAAGAAAACCCGGTGCCCGCGGTTAAAAGGCTTTGTGATTATAAACTACTTAAGGCGATTCATCCTTCAATAGAAATTAATGAAGAGGTTATTTCATTATTAAATTCCGTTAAAAAGGTATTATCATGGCATGATTTGCTTTTTTTGGAAGAATTATATATGAAGTGGGGCGTTTATTTCCTGGCGCTTGTCAGGCATTTCGACGATAAGACATCGGAGGAAATCTGCACCCGGTTCGAACTTTCACCGCGGCACAACACGATTGTTTGCAAAGAACGTTTCCGTGCCGACAAATCCCTTCTTGCGCTGGAACGAACCGGATCGGTTAAAGACAGTTTTCTTTACAAGCAACTTTACGGTTTTAAGACAGAGCTGATCTTATATATGATGGCTGTAACAAAACAGAAGAGGATAAAAAAATCCATATCTCGATACTGTACAAACCTAAGATATGTTACTACATCTATCACAGGCAAAGACTTAATAAAGATGGGTTTAAGGCCGGGGCCTATATACAGGGAAATTCTGGATGCTGTTTTATATGCAAAATTAGACGGCAAACTAAAAACAGCAAACGACGAACTTATATTTGCACGCAATTATGTTTCAAAATTTTGATTTAAATCAACTAATTATTAAGATAGCAACGCTCCTTTTCGCAGTGACTATCCATGAGGTGGCTCACGGGTATGTTGCATACAGGATGGGAGACAATACAGCCTTGTTAGCTGGAAGGCTGACCTTAAACCCGATAAAACATCTTGATTTTGTCGGCTCCTTTCTCATGCCGGCAATACTGGCGCTGTCTCCCGCGCCATTTATATTTGGTTATGCAAAGCCGGTTCCGGTTAATTTTGCAAGGCTTCGTAATTATCGCAAAGGAACAATTTATGTCGCATCTGCCGGAGTATTGGCAAATTTGGCTTTAGCGATTATTTGCGGGGTCCTGTTTCGAATCCTGCTAAGCCTTGAGCTGTTTCAATATAATGATTTCTTCAGGCCTTTCATAACAGAGATCTTTCTTCTGTTAGGTTATAGCGTGATGATCAATATTGTTCTGGCTATTTTCAACATGTTGCCGGTTCCGCCTCTGGACGGAAGCCGGGTGCTTGCCATGTTTCTGCCGATACGTTTAAGGCGGCAGTTTGCGCGTCTTGAAAGTATCGGCATTATAATAATAATGTTTTTGCTTATTTCTAATTCACTAAGCAGCTTATTCGCCTTTATCCCCCAATTAATGAATTTATTGCTTGGAAGCGATGGGTTGCATCTGTTTTTAGTACTAATAGGAGCTTTTCAATGAACAGAAAAAAACGGATTTTAAGCGGAATGCGGCCAACAGGGCCGCTTCATTTAGGCAATCTGCACGGCGCTCTTGCAAACTGGGTCGAAATGCAAAAGGAATATGAATGCTTTTTCTTCATTGCGGACTGGCATGCCTTAACCAGCGATTATGAAGATACGAGCTTAATTTCAAAATATGTCCAAAATATGATGATAGACTGGCTTAGCGTCGGTCTTTCACCTGACAAGAGCACATTCTTTGTTCAATCGCATATTAAGGAACATGCGGAACTATTTCTTATCCTCTCAATGATAACACCTGTTCCGTGGCTTGAACGGAATCCAACCTACAAGGAACAGATTGCCCAGATTAGTGACAAGGATCTTTCCACGCTTGGGTTTTTAGGATACCCTGTCCTCCAGGCTGCGGATATCATTATGTATAAAGCGGATGGCGTGCCTGTAGGGGTTGACCAGGTTCCACATGTAGAAATTACACGTGAGATTGCCCGGCGATTCAACCACTTCTATGGAAAAGTATTTTCCGAACCCAAAGCAATTTTAACCAAAACACCTAAAATACTTGGCGCGGATCGCCGCAAAATGAGCAAAAGTTACAATAATGCCATATACTTATCAGACAAGCCGGATATTATAGCTTCCAGGGTCGCCGGTATGATCACCGATCCTCAACGGGCCAGAAAAACCGACGCCGGCAATCCCGATATATGCAATGTTTTTGAATTTCATAAACTATATAGCAACAGCGAAACTGTGAATAGAGTAAACAATGAATGCCGCTCAGCGCAAATAGGATGTGTTGAATGCAAGAAGATAATGGCCCAAAATCTCATAAAGGCTCTTGAACCTATTAGAGATAAAAGAAAATACTATGAGGCCCGGCCTGAACTCGTCGACGAGATTATAGCGGACGGATGTGACAAGGCACGGAATATAGCGCAGCAAACCATGAAAGAGGTCAGGTCTGCGATAAAACTAAGGGATTGAGGGATTGAGGGATTGAGGGATTGAGGGATTGAGGGATTGAGGAATTGAGGGATTGAGGAATTAAAATTAATAGAATACCTTTAATTCCTAAATTCCTAAATTCCTCAATTCGCAATTAAGCGAAGCGAATTACTTTAAGAGAATTAATTGTGCCAGACGAAATCTATAAAGTACAACTTGATGGTGTTTTTGAAGGTCCGATGGGACTTTTAATTTACC
>JAPVVG010000081.1 GCA_028571455.1 Desulfobacteraceae bacterium
CATGATTATAGATGATCAAGATCATATCTATTTTAAGAATTAAAAAACACATTTTTGGCTTACTTTCAGTTCAGAATTAAAAGATCAAACTTGGCGAAATTACTAACAAAAAAATAAATGCCACAACTTATGAACGTTACCCATAAATTAGCCGCAGAATCACGCAGAAAAACGTTCTCAACTTTTAAGCTTATATTTTATTTGGACAGGATCAACAGGATTTTTTGGATTTTTGTTACTCTGTCAGCTTCCGGATGAAGCTGGCAGAAAGCAATCCGCCGAGAGCGGAAAAAAGTTGTGAAGTCGGGGACGTTCGTTCCGAGCGTTCCTGACTCTGTTGTGTGCTTTTGGTTCAGAGTTCATAGTTTATTTTGAAAGGATTCTTTTCAGTGCAATACGATAGACTTCCATGTCCTCTCGCTTGTCAATTGCAATAACTTTAATGACATGGTCAATCTCCTCATAAATAATTCTGATTCGCTTCTTATCAGCGTACAGCTTGAAATAACCTTCAAGATTTATACCGGCTTTGTTGCCCAGAGGAGCGCCGTACTTTGGATTTCGTTCCAGTTTGACAAACTGTTTCAAGACTTGTTTCTTTACGCTGCCATCCAGCCTGTTAAAGTCTGCATGGGCTTCAGCAATAAGTTCAACCTTCCAGTTCGGCACGGGTTAATTCCTCTGCTTTTAGCAGTTCATCAAGACTTACTGTTGATTTACTGCCTTTACGTTCTTTAATAATCCCGGCCAGGTAAACATGCTCAAGAATGTCTTTTGCTTTCTCGGTTCGTTCCCATTCCTCGAAAGGAATAATTGCAGCAGTCCTTTTACCTTTTATATCAGTGACAAATTGTGTTTTCATGATAAGCCTCCTTAACATATTATTTTGATACTATACTAATCAAACTCTGTTTTAGCAAGAATTTAATCACATTATCCACACATTGCTGCGAATCGAGTTTGTCTGTATTAATAAACTTGAGGGGACGTTCGTGCAGAGCGTGCATAGGGCAGCATGGAAAGCTTTAGGGCTCAGGGGGACATCCTTAAATAGGTTTGTAATGGGGGACGTTGTTACCTGCTGACCTTATGGTTTGTAATGGGGGACGTTGTTACCTGCTGACCTTATTGCATCTTGAACCGCTAAGGCGCGAAGGACGCTAAGGATTTTTTTTATTGCCTTTTCCTGATCAAGACGAATGATCAGGAAAAAAACAAAGGGGGGTTAAACCATTTTCGATGCGATCCGCCACTACGACGCACTATTTCACGACATCCAATTGTCCGCAACTTTTTGGTAAACTCTTTGTAATTCATCCTTCAGACATAACCAAAGACTCAAACCATACCGGAGCCTCGGCGTAATCGGCTCGTAGATTCGCAGGAAATTGTTTTCCCATATCCTGGTATAGTTCAATGACAGCAGCAAGTGCATCGTGAACACATGAATTCAGATCGTCGAGTTCGTCGATCTCTGTCACCAATTCAGGAACCAAAGGACTGGTTATTGTCCAACCACCTTCCTTTTGTGGTTCAAGAACTAAGGGAATTTTCATCATTGTTTTCATAAGGTGCATCCTTGTCTCATAATGAGTTCTGTCAAAATTATTTTTTATTTTTTATTAATAGGAGGGGACGTTGGTAGGTTTGTAAGTTTATTCATCAAGAAGCCCCTGCTTTTTTAACTGCATTCCCCTTCCCCACTTCTTAACTAAAGTTTTGGGGTGAATGATTCCTTGATATTAAGTTTGCAAAGCTCTCTTTTTTAACACTTTACCCAGCTCCGACTCCTCAGCTACATAGCGAAATTTAATATAACCAATTATAATTATTAGCTTCTTTGTTTAAAACATCAAACGCTTTATATTTCAGAAATGAAGTCATCTAAATGCTCTCTTTGTTCAAGACCTGAACTTTCTAAACTAATCAAAAGATGTTGTCAAACTGTCCTTCCTAACTGCATTCTTATTTCCATAAGGGATAAGAACTGTTGAACCGCCAAGACGCTGAGGCGCTAAGGTTTTTTTTGTTTATCCTTTCTTGATGAAAAAGGGGAAATACTAAATCCGCGGCAGAGAAACCCTTTGAGGAAGAATGATCATATCCAGTTTTCACATTTGAGTCTTGGGATTCTCGAAAATTCTTTGATGTTGTTTGAAATAATTGTTAGATCCAAACCCAAAGCATGAGCGGCGATTAGCATATCAAGTGGGCCGATTGTTTTACCTTTGGATTCCAGCAATGCCCTTATTTCCCCATAGCATGTAACCAATCTTTTACCATGAAAAGGAAGAATCGTTAGTGGCAGCAGGAACTCATCGAGGGCATTTTGATTTGTATTTTTATTTTTGCTTTTCTCAACTCCATACTGCAACTCTGCGTGTGTTATTGAGGAAATCCCAAATTCAGAAACGGGATATTGTTCAAATTTTCTCAACACCTTTTCTGGCTTTTCATTTATGATGTATATGCAAATATTTGTGTCCAGGAGGTATTTCATTTGAACATTGGCTCTCGTTTTTGATTTTCTACAGGTTGATTTCGCTCAATTTTAAAATCTTTCGCGAAATGTTTCAGACTGTCAAAAAGAGTATTCCATGACTTTTCTTTAGGCAATAAGATAATCATTTCGCCTTGTTTTTTGATATACACTTCGCTACCCTTCATTCTAAATTCCTTTGGCAATCTGACGGCTTGGCTTTGCCCGTTCTTAAACAATTTTGCTGTTTTCATTGTTACCCTCCACCATTAATATATATTTCTAATATATATTAATAATATTGTTTGTCAAGCGGAAACCAGAGGTCTGCGATTGGGGAATTCGCTCGCTATTGCGGTTAAAAATAGTCAGGGTTCAAGGAATTCTTTGATTTTGTCATAGACGGAGGTGTGGGTGATGTATATCTGCTCAAAGGTTTTGTTTTCCCAGAGTTCTTCGGCGTCGCCAAGTTCTATATAGGTAAATCCCTCTTTGTCTTTGAGATAGTAATCGAGCGCGCATTTGTAGATGAGGGAGTTGTGGGCGAAGTCGTCGGAGCCGGTCCCGTCACCACGATGCATGTCGGACATAACGATAAGTTTTGTGCCTTGCTCTAAGGCTATGGGTTTGATTGTTGCCATTCTTTCAAGATAGCTCCGCCTCTTGGATTACATTAAAAAGGTTGTTTAACTGATTAATTTTATTATAAATATGTTGAGATAAGATTGCCGCGTCGCTTTGCTCCTCGCGATGACATGGCAGGCTATATCTTAAAAATTACCAGAGAGAAGTTACCCTGTCAGAAGAAATTCCATTGAGCTTTGCTGTCTTTGTATCTTGATTTGCTTTAAATTCAACAACAATATCAAAGGAATTATCATCATATTGTTTGATATCCTGCCGGTCTTCGCAGTGAGCCACCAGAACCAGCCCCAAAGCTTTTTCATCTATTATGGAATCAATAAACTCTTTTACTATTTCAGGCCCGATAAAAATAATGCGATTATAGCCGCTCTTTTGAATGGCGGTTAATTTTCCCACCAGTCTACCACGGATGTTATTGTACTCTTTTAGTTTGGATACTATAAAATGTGCAGCCAGCTTTGATTTTTCCTCAATCCCTTTTGGGGTTAAAAGGTAAGCATAACCTATCTTGTGAGGATTTTTACGGAAATTGCCGATTTTGATGAGACCTTTTGCTAAAAACTGCTTCAGGACATAATTGATCTGGCCCAGGCTGATTCCTGTAAGCTTCGCCAGTTGGCGCTGAGTTAAAATCTCCTGCACGTCTAAAGTCTCTAATATTTGAAAGTGCTTTTCTGAAAGGAGCATATTAATGGCAAAAGTCCATAACGAGCTGTAATTACTGGATAGCGCTGATGCTTCACTACGTGTCCGGCTTTCGCCGGAATGACGGTTAATAAGTATGCTGTTCAATTTTGAACAGCATACTTATATTGAACGACATGTTTATGTCAAATAAAATTATCTGATTTTTTAGACCCCGGTTAAATAGCCCAAAGGGATTTAACTGGGCAGGCAGGATTAACCCTCCAGAGATTTACTGGATATTTTTTATTTATTTTCATTACTTTTGCCCGCCACCCGCCCGGCATCGTGAGGCATCGGCCGAGGCGGACGGGTCGCGAGCCGCTCAGGCGAGGCGGACGGGGACGAAAGTAAATCCGCTATAGGCGGGGAAAAGTTAATTTTTTCGTCTGTTTGATAGATTAGTCTGTTGAGATTCTCGAAAATTCTTTGATGTTGTTTGAAATCAGACCATATTGTTGAATTATGACTTTTCTAAACTTTCGAATATCATCTGCATCGTTTTTTAAAAACTCGTATACAAATTGATCGTCAATCTCTCCATATAAATGGACAAGCCGATTCCTGAATTTTGTCATCTGCCTCAGATTTTGCCCAAGCTGCTGCTGAAAAATACCTTTTTCCTCCAGCACGGCAAAAGAATCTGCATAATCCTTTGGCGACCTGTATCGCTCCGAAGCAATGATATGATTCGCCACGTCCAGGCAGCACTCTATACTGGTCTGCAAATAATATTTTGCGCTGCCGATGAGAATTTTGTCTTCTAAAAAGGCTTTTTCAGATACTTTAGCAATCTCGTCTAAAAGCCCCAGATATTCGTCCAATTGAATAAATTTTTGTGATATCTTTTCAATTGAAACCATTTTTCAATCCTTTGTATTGGATTACAATACTATCTGTTCCAAATATGTCCTCTGATAATTGTGAATAAATGGTAAAAAATCAAAATATGCACTTCGGATGACCGTTTCGTAATCGACCCGGGCTTTATCGTCACGGCAATAAATTAGAACTCCTTCCGTGATAATCTTACCTGCAACAGCCAAAGGAAGTGAATTTATTATGCGGACATCACTCGCCGGACCTTGCTTAAGCTTTTTATCTATTTTCAATGCCAGGGTCATTTCTAAATTCAGTTTTTCTCTCCGAGACAACCGTGGCACATATATGCCAATATCCAAATCGCTGAATTGGTGAGCCTGATCGACCGCGTAACTGCCGTACAAATATGCAAAAAGAACCTGGGTATCTCTGAAAACATCCGTGGCAATTTTTAAAATATTCTTTTTTATTTCGGCTTGTTTCATTTTAGTTCATCGGGTCGAGTTCCGCGCTTTGCGGGATTCGTGGGAATGACAGAAAGGGGACGTTTTGCAAAGGTCAGTTTTATTACCAGTAGAGTAGGGAAAAAGTTCTACTCTACTGGTAAAATTTAAGGGGCTTATTCGACGATGATGCGGTCTTTATTTGTCTCCAGGGTTTTTGGCCCAATTCCCTTAACCTTCATAATATCTTCCGGCGTTTTGAAAGGTTCCACGTTCTCGCGATAGTCGATGATCCGCTGGGCATATTTGGGCCCGATCCTGTCAAGCTTTATCAGGTCTTCCAACGGCGCAATGTTGATGTTAATCTTTTCTCCGTCTTCGGCACATACAACCGGACTCACGGCCAGTATCATTGCAACAGCCATCAGAACTGCGGCAATACTTTTTACTCTTTTCATCATAAATTCCTCCTTTTTAGGTTTTCATTTAGTTTAGATTTTATCTAAATACTAAGGTTGTATGATTATGTCAACGGCAAAGTTATGTTCTATTGAACGAACTGTTTAGTCAAGTAAAATAATCAGATTTTAGAAAGGAGGAATTCGACGAAAGTTATGAAGAATAATGCACCAATAGCGGAGTATTATTTGGGTTTGTTGATGAAAAGGTCAAATTCTTTGGCTACGGGCCTGCTATGAGGGGATAAGTGAGTTTTGGCCTCCTTTCAAAATATCTTCTGAAATCAACGCCAAAAAACCTTGGGTCTGTTTCAAATCAGGCTGGGTTACCCACTTTATCGGGTTCAGGAGTTTTACCGGAAACTCTTTTATCATTTTGCTGATCTCAATTGGTTCGACCCACAAATCTTTGTTTTTTGCTTCTTCAATAATATTTTCCCAAATAAATGGAAATTTTTTCGCAATAAAGAGTATATCTGCATAATCTTTGGGTTCCAGCCGACTTAAGGCGCATATTTTATTGGAAAGAATATTTCTCCAGTTATCAACATTTGCAAAAAAATCAAATCGTTCAAAACCACCAAAATGAAAAGGAACATCATTTATAAAATCTATCTTTAGAACCAGTTGATCCTTGTTTATAAAAATACGCAAAAAAGATTTACTGGTTATTGAGACCGTACACTGAGAAAATGTTTCTTTTAAATAAGTTACGACCATCTCACATTGCTGTTTGAAATTCGGATGGTTGTTCAGGAATAAATCCAAATCATCGGAATATCTGTGATTAAGGAAACATCTGCTTAACGCAGTTCCGCCAGACAGGTAAAAATCAACATCCAGGCCCTGAATTTCCCTTAAAATTTCATCCTGAAACGGATAAAGCTTATTTAAATAATATTCCTCTGGCATACTTATATTTTTCCTTTAATTCCTTTGGATACAATCTGCCAAGGACATCATCAGTTAAGGCTTCTTTCAATATTTTATCTGGAATAAGTTTGATCAATGTATACCAATCATAGGTGGACAGCAGCCTGCACAGAACTAAATTTTTATCAAGAAATGGCATTGTTTCAATTTTACCAGTTATGAGGTCATATAACTGGTTTTCATCAATGTTTTTATCCCAGAAAGCATCTGATAATAATTTTTTCTTATCTTCCAGTGTCAATTGTTTCATATTATTATAGACTCCGGCTTTCGCTGGAGTGATGTATAAAGCGTCAATTAGCCGGCCTGTTTTTCATCATCACCTGTGGAACCAAGTCTGTAAGGCACCGAAACGATTTCCCGTTTTGCAGCAGCTACGGCTCGGTTCGCTATATCCTGAACCTTTTCATATGCCTGTTCATGCTTTCTCGACAACTCTTCAATTTGAGTTGTCTGAAGTTTCACCATTGTTTCAAGCGACTCAATCCTGCCTTTAAGTACGTTCTTTTCACCCTCAAATTTTGATTCCATAAGCGCTCGGTCTTTTTCAAAATCGCTGGTAAGTCTTTCGGTAGCGCTCTCTTTTGCCGCTCGAATCTGCTTTTCCAGTGTCTGCGGGAAGGTTTCCACCTGCTTCTGTAATTCTGAAAAAACCTGCTCACGCTCGGAAAGAACCTTTTCCCGGTTATCCAGCTCGTCTCTGCGCTGCTGAAGTTCCTGTTCAAAAGCCTCACGTTTTGTGATAATTTCCTTTTCAAGGACTTTTAGTTGATCTTCAAGTTCGTTTTTACGCTGATCTTTTTCCCGTGCAAACTTGTATTCGTAATCTTCTTTTTCCCGCTGCCTCTGTTTTTTGAGAAACGCTGCCTGTTCCTCTATTTCCTGATCCTGCTCAGCCTTTTCCCTGTCCCAATTTGCGCGGGATTCTCGCATTTCTTCTTCAAATTCCGCTTTGCGTTTTTCCATTTCGGTTTTGAATTCTTCCTTGCGGGCATGCTGGGCATCGATCAAAGCAGCAAGATCAGATGCAGCAGTCTCCACTTCATAAATATTCTGAAGCTCCTCCTTTTTGGCTTTGACTGCGGTCTGAATCTTTTTATAAGTTTCGATTTCCGCTTCAAACTGTTCTGCAAGGCCGGTTAATTCACGGCTGAAAGCGCCTTTAAGATCATGCAGCCGCTGCAGCGGGTCCTGCGAAGTCTGAGCTTCGGCAACTGCCTCCGCAGCCTTTTTTTCCATCTGCTTGCGAACTTTTTCAGCATCAAGCAATTGTTTCTCAGTGGCCTCGAGTTGCTGCTTCGTAGCTTTGTAAGCTTCTATCATTTCCTTTTTGGTGTTGCTCATGGAGACGATGGGTATTTCTTTTTGATCTGTCATGGGTTTACCTCTTTTTTTAGTTTTACGTAAGTTTTAACACCAGGAAAACATTTAAAAAATGCCTCTCAATCTGTATTTCATATTATCACCTCACAAAGGGTATATCCAAGCTTGAGGCCGAGGTTAAGGCTCCTTGCGATTAATTTCGAACTTATCAAAGTCGCGATCATAGCTGTAAAGGATATTTTGTTTATCTCCTTCCAAGCAGGCAATCAGATAACAATCTACAATGTCCAATTTGTTAGCATGCCAAAGTTCCATCGTCCGGCGAACAATTTTTTTCTCTTTAACAATAATCCCTTTATATTCCAAAATGCCCAGTATCCCGGGTGCTATATCTTCTCTGGGAACAGAGTAAAAGCTTTTTAGAACAAATACTACCTGAAACAAAACAATCAATTTCAACTCAACCCGCAAATTTCCATGCTCCAGAGATTCAAACAGAGTATATACCTCTCGGAACTTTTGTGTTTTGTCGGATGTCAAAAAACGAATCAGAACATTGGTATCCAATAGAGCCATCATTTTCCCCAACCCTCGATAAATCCTGCTTCCGTTGCCCTGTTAATATCGGCTTTTTTAAGTTTTGGCTTCCCTTTTGCGTATTTTCCAAACATTCCAAATAAGCAGTCAGTCAAAGATTTTTTCCCTTCTTTTTTGGGCATAGGTTTCAGTAAGATGCCGTCGGATTTTGGAATCACATCAACACGATCTCCAATCTCAATATGATATTTTTTTCTTAAAGCAACAGGGATGACGATCTGTCCTTTAGGAAAGACTTTCCTCTTTACAGATTCTTTTGAAGTTGCAACCATGCTTTCCCTCCTTACGTGAAAATGTTATACTAAATAATAACAAAAGTATAACCAAATGTCAAATGTTAATTTCTGATTAAATTGCCCAGGCAGAAATTACGTAGATTTTTGTTTTCTTGAAACTTAAAAAACCGGATGGATAAGAGCGCTCTGGCAATCTGTGTTCATCTGTGTGAATCCGTGGCTGAATGGTTATTAGTCTGTTTAGTGGAGCGGGTGGCATTTTTTATGTATCTGGTTCCTCTCTGTTTAGTTAAAAAATGTGCAATGAACAATGAGGGCTGAGCGATGAGTGTCAAAAGTTGCATTTAAGTTCTATTCCCATGAAGTGGTTTTTCTGTTTGTGGTCTTTTACGTTCTCGTAATTGCTGATTTCTTCATACGCGTATCTGACCGCGAGATCCAACCATTCAGCGATGCTATATCCGGTTTCAAGGAAATACTGATATTTTTCCTGGGTATTGGCCTGGTTGATGCCGTTTCTCTCTTTGTCAAAACCCGCCTTGCAGAAAAGTTCCTCAGAAAAATCTTGCGATAACTCAAAAAAGAGGTCATCTGCGTCAGGACCGGCATGATGGCCAAAGACTCTTCCCTTGTATGTCATTGGATAAGAACCATGCTTGTACCAGGCAGTCGGTACGCTGTCGGGTGACAGGTTTGCATATTCTGCTCTCAGTTTCATGCCTCTCACCATGAAGGCATCGTTGAGGACAATGCCTGCGAGATATGCCTTCCTGTCAGGGGGAGTGCCCGTATCTTCAGCACCGATCTCCCCTTATAGCTTTATCGAATCGGCAAGGGGTATCAGCCTGCCAACATTGGGGATGGTAAGAGCAAGATCGACGGCAACCTCTTGATTGCTCTCGAGTTTCGTACCGTCTCTGTTCTTGTTGCTGTATGCAATCTTAAAAAAATCGGTGAAGTTTATATTACGTCCTTCACCCCCGAAGAGAACGAGGTGTGAAAGTCCCACCTCTACAAGTGGATGGGGCTTGAAATCGAGTCTCAGGCCATAGAGATACGGTTTTGACAGGTCGTCGCCTGTGGACTTATCAGTGATTTTGTGTTCGTTATCATCCAGTCGAGAAAGCAGAAGATTATATCTGAATGGACCGAGATAGCTGAAAATCCATGGAAGAAGCGTGGCTCTGGGATTGGATATCTTAACCATGTCAAAAGGTTTAGCGTTATTAGACATGAGAAGGGAACCGTGGTAGCCTGGCCCCCACCACATTGAATCTCTTCCCGCAACAATTTCGAAATCATCAACGGCAAACTTGACATATCCCTTATGCAACCGAATTTCCGTATCATCGTTTCCATCAATGTCATTATATCTCTGGTTGCAGATGAACATAGGTTGAATATAGAAAGAAAAGACATTCCATAATCTCCCACTCGATTGAAACTGAACCATAGTATTGCTTCCATCAAAGTAGTCGATCCCTTCATTGTTGTATATCGAAAAGGGGCCGTCCAGGAAGTTGTAGCTAACAGAAAATTCGTCCACCGGTTTTATAAACGTCCCGGGAGCGCTGCCGGGAGTCCTGGCCTCAGATATCTCATCCTTATAGTCCTTTGACATTCGCTCAAGGAAACCGGCGGGAAATGTTGAGATGTCTTCTTTCTCAGTTTGGTCAATAGCCTCGGCCAGCAATCTGCCTGCTTCCGACCTGGTAAAAGGCTTTGTAGATGAAAGATCGCTCTTTATCAGTCCGCGAGCAGATAGAGTTTCGATATCCCCATACAATGAACTGTTAAGAGGAACATTAATGGAGGCGGAGGCCAATGCAGGGAAGCCGCACAAATCAAAGATGGCAATTATAAGCAAGCATTTGAGTGTTATTGACTTCATTTTAAAATACATGGGTTAACGCTGGTTTGCCGATTGGATATACATTAAACCCGATTTCAAAAAGTCTTTTATGATCGACGATATTGCGGCCGTCAAATATAAAGGCCGGCATTATCATTGACTTGAATATTTTCTCATAGTCAAGATCCCTGTATAATTCCCATTCCGTCATTATTGCAATTGCATGACTTCCTGAAGCTGCTTCATAAGGATCGTCAATATAGCTTACATTTTCGTCAATTCCTTTTAGATCGATTCTTGCGTTCTTTAATGCCTTTGGATCGGTAATCGCCAGGTGCGCTCTTTCCTCGATCAATCTCCTCGTGACGTAAATGGCCGGACTCTCCCTTGTGTCTCCGGTATTGGCCTTGAAAGCAAAACCAAAAAGGGTTATTTTCTTGCCGGCCAATGTGTTGAACATGGCTGTAAGCATGTTGACTGTAAAACGCTCCTTTTGAAAATCGTTTATCTTGAGAACATGGTCCCAGTAATCGGCCACTTCGTTAAGGCCCTGATACCGGCAGAGATATACAAGATTCAAAATATCCTTTTTAAAGCATGATCCTCCAAACCCGATACTTGCATTCAGGAATTTATCGCCGATCCTGCTGTCAAACCCGACCGCCCTGGCCACATTGACAATATCCGCATCGGTCTTTTCACACAGGGCGGATATGGCATTTATTGATGATATTCTCTGGGCTAAAAACGCATTGGCCACGAGTTTGGAAAGTTCACTGCTCCAGATATCGGTTGTAATTATCCGCTTTTCATCCACCCAGTTGGCATATATTTCAATTAGCTCATCTCTTGCTTTTAAACCGCTTTGTGTTTGACGGGAACCGATAAGGACCCGATCCGGATATTCCAGATCCTTTATTGCAGTGCCTTCAGCCAAAAATTCCGGATTGGAAAGAACGTCAAAATGAAGATTATTGTTTAAAGTCAGAATTCTCTCCATGGCCAGAGCGGTTTTGACCGGAAGCGTGCTCTTTTCGACAATTATTTTTGGAGACTGAGAATACTGGAGTATCTGTCTTGCTGTTTTTTCCCAATACTGCAGATCTGCGGCCATGCCCGCGCCAACGCCAAAGGTCTTTGTCGGAGTGTTTACGCTGACGAAAATGATGTCAGACTCTATTATGCCCTGCTGTATATTACTGGTGAAGAAAAGATTTCTTCCGCGCGTTTTTTTTATAATCTCATCAAGGCCCGGTTCATAAACCGGCAGCTCATTTGAGTTCCATTCATCAATACGTACTGGATTAATATCCACGACCGTGACTTTGTATTGCGGGCATTTATAAGCAATCATAGCCATGGTCGGCCCGCCCACATAGCCTGCGCCTATGCAAAGGATGTTTTTTTTAAATTTTGTTTTCATATTAAGCCTGTTAAAGAGATTTTTTGACAGGATTAACAGGATGGACATGATGTTTATTGCGTTTTCAATTTCCTGACGAAATTGAAAACATACAATCCGCTGCGCGGAAGAAAACTTTCCAAAACTCTCACATCCCCGAAGGCCGCTCAAAGACCTTTCTCCCGCCATGGGCGGGATTATTCTTTATTACTTTCGTCTAGAAAGTAATGAAAATAAAATCCAGTATATCCTGTAAATCCTGTCAGATTTTTTTATAACTATCGTAAGTGCTGCGGATTCCGTCTTTAAGCGAAATCTTTGATTTCCATCCAAGACTGGTCAGCCTGGAAACATCTAACAGTTTTTGCAAAGTGCCGTCAGGCATGGTTTTGTCAAAAATAATTTCTCCCTCAAATCCAACTATATCCCCTATAAGCAATGCCAATTCCTTTATGCTAATCTCCCTTCCTGAACCGATATTTATCAGCGCTGGAATGCAATATGCAAGCAGGGAAGCAAAATCTTTCTCATTCAGGTTCATTATAAATACGCACGCATCAGCAAGATCGTTTACATGAAGAAACTCACGGCAGGGAACCCCGGTTCCCCATAGGTTTACACTGGCAGATAAATTTGAAGTTGATGCAAAAGATTTAAAAAAATCAGGAATTTGATGCCTGTGATATTGAGCAATTACGGCCAGATTGGTAACAATGTCTTTTGGAATAGCGCCAAAACTTTTTTCATCCTTTATTATTCCATCCCAGCCCCCAACAGCCGCAAGTCTGGCAAGATGAAGTTTGCGAATCATGGCAGGAAGAACATGGCTGGTTTCCAGATTAAAGTTGTCATTAGGGCCATAAAGATTGGTGGGCATTACTGACATGAAGTGTGTGCCATACTGACGATTGTAAGACTGGCACATCTTGATACCAGCTATCTTGGCAATTGCATATGGTTCATTTGTAGGTTCAAGAGGGCCGGTAAGAAGATATTCTTCTTTCATCGGCTGGGGACAGTCCCTTGGATAAATGCATGAAGAACCAAGAAATAATAGACGCTTTACCTCTGTTTTCCATGCTGCATGAATAATATTGGTCTGAATTGCAAGGTTGATGTAGATAAACTCGGCAGGATAGGTATTGTTGGCCAGTATTCCGCCGACCCTTGCCGCAGCCAGAAATACGTATTCAGGTTTCTCTTCCTGAAAAAAGGCTTCCACATCCGATTGGCGCGTTAGATCCAGTTCCGCATGACCGCGTGTAATAAGATTTTGAAAACCTTTTTCCTTGAATTTGCGGACAAGCGCAGAACCAACAAGACCGCGATGGCCGGCGATATATATAAGGGAATTTTGGTTCATCACATATTTGCTTCGCAACTTGACGGGAATGGAAAACCGTTTCTATGGCAGATGGCTTCCCTCGCTGCCTCGTCAAGATCATGTTCAACCATTTCATGTATCATATCTTCAAAAGAAATCTCAGGCTTCCAGCTAAGTTTTTCGCGCGCCTTTGACGGATCTCCAAGCAGCTCGTCAACCTCGGTAGGGCGAAAATAGCGTGGATCAATTAAAACCACGACCCGTCCTTTTTCCAGGTTTTGAAGCCGGCTGTATGTCTTATATTTTTCCATGATCTGCGAAGGAAGTATTTCATCCACAATACCTTTTTCATCAACCCCCTGCCCGATCCATGCGAGTTTAATGCCGATTTTCGCGAAGGCCATTTCACAAAACTCCCTTACCGTATGCTGCTCGCCTGTTGCGATAACAAAGTCCTCGGGTTCATCCTGCTGTAACATAAGCCACTGCACTTGAACAAAATCTTTGGCATGGCCCCAATCACGCTTTGCATCAAGATTTCCAAGATACAGGCAATCATTAAGGCCAAGGGCTGTGCGCGCAACAGCTCTGGTTATCTTGCGTGTTACGAATGTTTCGCCCCGTATCGGCGATTCGTGATTAAAGAGGATGCCGTTGCAGGCATAAATGCCGTAAGCCTCCCTGTAATTCACCGTACACCAGTAAGCATAGAGCTTGGCGCAGGCGTAAGGAGAACGGGGATAAAAAGGGGTGCGTTCGTTTTGAGGACTTTCCTGCACCTTGCCGTAAAGTTCGGATGTGGATGCCTGGTAAAATCTGGTTCTTTTTTCAAGTCCAAGCATGCGTATAGCTTCAAGAATACGCAATGCTCCAAGAGCGTCTGTATTTGCGGTATATTCCGGGATTTCAAAAGAAACCTGGACATGACTCTGCGCCGCCAGGTTGTAGATTTCATCAGGCTGGACTTCCTGAACGATCCGGATAAGGTTGCCGGCATCGGTAAGATCGCCATAGTGGAGGACAAATCTGCGGTCCTTTTCATGGGGATCCTGGTAAAGATGATCTACTCTTTGAGTGTTAAAAAGAGAAGATCGCCGCTTTATTCCGTGGACCTCGTATCCTTTGTTTAAAAGCAATTCCGCAAGATAAGCGCCGTCCTGACCGGTAATTCCTGTAATTAATGCTTTTTTCATTTTTGTATGTCGAAGTAGTGTTAAGGGTTAGGTGTTCACCACAGAGCTCACGGAGAACACAGAAAAACTTTTAATCACGTCTCTTCTCAAGGCGTACGCCGCAAAACACGAAAGTACGAAAACACGAAAAAGTTAAATGCCGGAAGTCAGAGATCAAAACACAGAGATCAGAGGTCAAAGATCAGAAGTCAGAACACAGAACCCTGAACCTTGAACCTCTATCTAAATATCGAATATCGAACAAGGAATGTCGAATTATGAAGTATTCAAGCACTTCGACATTCTGCGGTTCAAATCCTTTTCTTTGAACTTAACACTCAACACTTTTTAAAGTTAATCTCCTAATCCTCTAATTTCTGAACCCTGAACCTAATTAACTGTAATATAATGTCTGACAGCATTAAATGTGCCTGAGCCGATCCCCTGCACTTTCCTGATATCCTCGACTTTTTCAAACAGGCCATACGTTTCTTTATATTCCACAATCTTCACCGCCAACACAGGCCCTATGCGAGGAAGGGCTACCAGTTCAATAAGCTTTGCTCTATTGATGTTCACCGGATCCTGCAGGCCTTTTTTCATCACCTTTGCAATAAATTTATCGTAGTGATTATTCAGATGCTTTTTAGCAACCTCTTCATTTTCAGGATCAAGCCATGTCTCACGATCAAGGGTTCCCAGCACATATATCAGTTGTTCTTCATCAATCTTGCCGTTTGAATCATGATGTGGGCAATGCCTGATTTTCTCGCCGGCCTTTGCTTCAATAACTGCAAAGCTGGAATCAGGAAGAAGACGTATCCTGAGATCTGTCCATCCCTGGCAAATGGCG
>JAPVVG010000082.1 GCA_028571455.1 Desulfobacteraceae bacterium
GAGATGGTTATGCCTGGAGACAATGTAACCATTACGGCTGAGTTAATAACACCGATAGCCATGGAGAAGGAGCTGAGGTTTGCGATAAGGGAAGGGGGTCGGACTGTCGGCGCCGGAGTGGTAAGTGAAATAACTGGATAACGGCGAAGGAGTCTGATCGTGAGAATTATTGTTACTCTTGCATGCACTGAATGCAAAAGAAGGAATTATACGACAACAAAAAATAAACGTACAACACCGGATAAGCTGGAATTCAGCAAGTATTGCAGATTTTGCAGAAAACATACTTTGCATAAAGAGACCAAATAAACGGAACGGTATAATGATAATGCAGGCCAGTAGCTCTAACGGTAGAGCGTCGGACTCCAAATCCGGGTGCTGGGGGTTCGAATCCCTCCTGGCCTGCCAAATCAGCGGTCTCAAGTTGATTTAGGAGCACAATGGGACGGTTACAAAGGAAAAAGCCTGTAAGCAAGAAGAAAGACAAGAAAAAAAATGTCGATGTAGCGACATCATTACATCCTAAAAAGAATGTTGTTAGGGAGAAAGCTGCGCTGGTTGTCGGTTCTTTCAAGGCTGTAAAAAGAAAGCAAACTTTACCGCAGAAGAAAACAGTAAGCGGAACCAGGGAGGATAAGAATTACCTGAATAAGGGATTACAGTTCCTCAAAGAAGTTAAGGTCGAACTTAAGAAGGTGACATGGCCTACACGCAAGCAGACCCTTGGCTCGACCATTGTTGTAATAATACTTGTTATGATAATAGCACTTTTTCTTGGGATAGTTGATATTGGTCTGTCAAGTCTTGTTCGTGTGTTTATTCAATAATATGAGGAGAAGAAAAGAGTGGCTCTAAAATGGTATATAGTCCACGTTTATTCTGGCTTTGAAAATAAAGTTAAGGCGGCTCTGGAAGAGCGAGCAGCTTCCTCCTCTCACGCTGAAAAATTCGGCGAAGTTGTTGTGCCAACTGAGAAAATAGTTGAACTGGTAAAAGGAAAAAGAAAGGAATCGTTGCGTAAGTTCTATCCGGGATATATTTTGGTTAAAATGGAGCTCGATGATGAAACATGGCATATAGTAAATGATACAGCGAAGGTTACCGGATTTTTAGGCGGGAGAAAAAAGCCGGCTCCCATCTCCGACGAGGAAGCCGAGCAAATTTTAAGCTGTATGGAGAGCGGCAAACTTAAGCCAAAGCCGAAATTCTTTTTTGAGTCCGGAGACGAAATTCGCGTTATAGACGGCCCTTTTACTAATTTTAACGGAATAGTAGAAGAGGTTAATCCTGAAAAGGGGAAGATAAGGGTTCTGGTAAGTATATTCGGTCGTTCAACACCTGTAGAATTGGAATTTGTACAAGTTGCAAAGCTATAAAAAGGCCTGTAAATAGTCGAGTAGTCGAGTAGTCAATCATTTCTCTATCCGACCAATTTCCTACTCGACAACTCGACTAATTGTGAGCGAAGCGAACTAAGCTTATATTAGGAGTAAAAAGAAAATGGCAAAAAAGATTATTGCGCAGATAAAACTTCAGGTTATAGCCGGTCAGGCAAATCCATCTCCTCCAATCGGTCCTGCCTTGGGGCAGCATGGAGTAAATATAATGGATTTTTGTAAAACTTTTAATGCCAGGACAGCTAATGATAAGGGGATGATTATACCCGTTGTTATAACTGTTTATCAGGATAGAACATTTACATTTATCACTAAAACGCCACCTGCCGCCGTCCTTTTGAAACAGGCGGCGAAGATAGCCAAGGGTGCAGGTGATCCAAAGCGTAATAGAGTCGGTGAGGTTAGCAGGCAGCAGGTCGAAGAGATAGCCAGGCAGAAGATGATTGATTTGAACGCTTATGATTTGGACGCTGCATGCAAAATTATTGCGGGTACAGCCAGAAGTATGGGGATTGATGTTGTCTGAGATAAGGAGTGCATAAAAAAAATGCCAAAGAGGGGAAAAAAATATTTAGAATCCAGGAAAAAGGTGGTTAATGAAACAAGGCATCATTTTGCCGAGGCTGTGAAGAGGGCAATAGATTCATCGTATACCAAATTTGATGAAACTATCGATATTGCGGTCCGTCTGGGCGTTGATCCCAGACATGCCGATCAGATGGTTCGAGGGACGGTTGTTTTACCTAATGGCCTTGGCAAGAAGATTAAGGTTCTTGTGTTTGCTAAAGGAGAGAAGGAACAGGAGGCGCTTGATGCCGGCGCAGACCTTGTCGGAAGTGACGATCTGATTGAAAAAATTAAAGGTGGATGGTTTGGCTTTGACAAGGCTGTTGCTACTCCGGACATGATGGGTTCCGTGGGAAAGATAGGGAGACTTCTTGGACCAAGAGGGCTTATGCCGAATGCAAAGACAGGAACAGTTACTTTTGATGTTGCCAGGGCGGTTGCCGAGCTCAAAGCGGGTAAGATAGATTTTAGGGTTGAAAAAGCAGGGATAATCCATGCTCCCATGGGCAAGGTTTCTTTTGGGGCAGAAAAGATTGTTCAGAATTTAACGGCCTTGTTAGAGACTATCATACGTCTCAAGCCTGCTTCCAGCAAGGGAGCCTACCTGAAAGGTATTGTAATATCAACGACCATGGGGCCAGGAGTAAAGATAGATACAGCCAGTATCAAGGACTTGGCCAAATAATATTAAAAAATAATGATATACTTTGCAGGATGCATAATACTGCTGTCAAAGACCGTAGGTGCATTTTTTTGTGTTTAATCGGAATCGCTGGCCTACTGAGACAGATTTGCGATTGGAGCGTTTCCTCCGGTTTTTTTACAGGTTAGGAAAGGAGGTGGGGTAATTTTTGAAGATAGATGAAAAGAAAAAAATTGTAGAAGATATTCGCAAAAGGTTTTTGGAGTCCAAGGTCGTAATCCTTACAGATTACAAGGGCCTTGATGTTGAAAAAATTAATGAGTTGCGCAGAAAGCTTAAGCAATCAGGAGCTGAATATAAGGTGATCAAAAACACTCTTCTTGTCAGAGCTTCTGAAGAGACTGATATTTCATTAATAAAAGATAGTTTTAAAGGCCCAAGCGCTGTTGCCTTAAGCTGTGATGATCCTGTAACTCCAGCTAAGATATTGACTGAGTTTGCAGACGAGCACGAATCGCTTGAGATTAAAGTCGGCGTAATGAACGGCAAGATATTTGACCTTACTGCGATTAAGAAGCTGTCGGCTCTGCCTTCGCGGGAGGCGCTTTTGGGCAATCTGCTTTCAGTTATGAGCGGCGTTCCATCTGCCTTTGTAAGAGCATTAAATGAGATGCCCAGAAGGTTGTTAAATGTTTTGCAGGCAATAAAGGAGCAAAAAGAGGCTGCCTGATATTGATGATTGAAGATTGATGATTGAAGATTGATGATTGAAGGTATTCTATTAATTTTATAACAAAAAGACAGAGCGAGCAGACTTCGCCATAGTAGCCTATGGCTACGACGGCTGAAAGCGATTCCGCAAATCGACAATCATCAATTTTGACTAAGAATAGGTATAGTTCACAAACAGCATGCACAGTTGTTATTGACTGAAGTTAGAACCAAGTCTAAACAATATTTCCGGAGGAAAAACAAAATGGCAGATATTACCAAAGAGGATGTTATTGAGTTTATAGCAAACATGTCAGTACTTGACCTGTCTGAACTTGTTAAGGAAATGGAGGAAAAATTCGGTGTTTCCGCTGCAGCGCCTGTTGCGATGATGGCCGGAGGCGCTGTTGATGCAGGCGCAGGTGCCCAGGCTGAAGTAAAGACAGAGTTTGACGTTATTCTAACCAGTTTTGGTGACAAGAAAATTCAGGTGATCAAGGAGGTCAGGGCTATTACCAGTCTCGGGCTTAAAGATGCCAAAACTTTAGTCGACGGAGTTCCTGCGCCGGTTAAGGAAGGTATTGCCAAAGATGAGGCAGAAAAAATAAAGACCCAGCTTGAAGAAGCCGGAGCCCAGGTTGAACTGAAATAACTACTGCAACGAACTAACCATTAATATATTTGGAGATGCTATGTCGCAAAGCTTTTTGGCGAGTAACCGAATAAGGAAAAACTTTGGCAAGATACGAAAGATCATTGAGATTCCAAACCTTATAAGTATGCAAATGGAATCGTTCGAACGTTTTTTGCAAAAGGATGTTCCACCTGAAAAGCGAAAAGATATTGGATTGCAGTCTGTATTCAAGTCTGTATTTCCGATAAAAGACTTTACCGGAAGCGCTTCCCTTGAATTTGTATCTTACAGACTGTGCGAGATTAAGTATAATATAAAGAAATGCGTCCACAGGGGTATGAGTTACGAAATACCCATACGTATTACCGTAAGGTTTGTGGTGTATGATATCGATAAGGAGACACAAACTTCCAATATCCGCGATATAAAGGAGCAGGAGATATACTTCGGCACTATTCCCTTGATGACGGAAAGGGGCACATTTATCATTAATGGAACTGAGCGGGTTGTAGTAAGCCAGCTTCACCGGTCATCCGGTGTTTTTTTCGATCATGACAAAGGGAAGACGCATCCAAGCGGTAAGATAATATATACCTCCAGAATCATTCCTGTGCGTGGTTCCTGGATTGATATGGAAATAGATCATAAAGATATAGTTTATATCAGGATTGACAGACGACGCAAATTTCCTATTACAATGCTTTTCAAGGCCTTTGGCTATTCTTCCGAAGATATTCTTGCCTATTTCTATAAAACTGAAAAGATTATTTTGCGCGGCAGGAGTTATTTCAAGGAGTTCAAGAGCGCAAGCAGCCTTGTCCAGGATAGCCTCTTGAGTCAGCGTGCCGCACGGGATATCAAATGTCCTGAAACCGGAGAGGTCATTGTAAAAAAAGGCCGAATAATTACCCAGCGTTCAGTTAAGCGAATGAAATCGGTAAATATAGAAAGTATTCCGATAGATACTGAATATATTTTAGGTAAGGTATTTGCATCGACGATACATAATCCAGATACCGGAAGCCCTGTCGTCAAATGTAATGAAACTGTTGATGATGAAGCTTTGAAAAAGTTGAACGATGCCGGTATAAACCAGTTTGAGCTGCTCTTTATTGATAGCGTGCATACCAGTGATTCTATACGCAGGACCCTTTTGCTGGATATGGTTGAAAAAAAAGTGGAGGCGCTAATTGAAATATACAAAAGGCTTAGACCTGGAAACCCTCCTGTACCCGAGGTGGCCCAGAACTTTCTTGACAACCTGTTTTTCAAGTCAACCTATTATGATCTTTCCGGTGTGGGCCGTATGAAGATTAATCTGCGCCTTGGCATTAATACGCTGGTCGATTTAAGGATATTAAGAAAAGAGGATATACTTCTTACGGCAAAAACCCTTGTAAAGCTCAAGGATACCAAAGGGGCTGTTGATGATATCGATCACCTTGGGAATCGGCGAGTACGAGCGGTAGGCGAACTCCTTGAAAATCAGTATCGCATCGGACTGGTCCGTATGGAACGGGCAATTAAAGAGAGAATGAGCCTGCAGGAGGTCGACGCTCTTATGCCCCATGACCTTGTCAATTCAAAACCGGTTTCTGCTGTTGTTAAAGAGTTTTTCGGAACAAGCCAGCTTAGCCAGTTTATGGATCAGACCAACCTTCTTTCAGAAATGACTCATAAACGGCGACTTAGCGCTCTTGGGCCCGGTGGGCTGACTCGTGAACGCGCGGGCTTTGAAGTCAGGGATGTGCATCCATCCCATTACGGGAGGATCTGCCCTGTTGAAACCCCGGAAGGACCCAACATCGGCCTTATCGTTTCTCTTAGCACCTATGCCCGTGTTAATGAATATGGATTTATTGAAACGCCATACAGCGTTGTTAAAGATGCTACCGTAACTGATGATGTCAGATTTCTTACCGCGTTTGAAGAAAAGGAACATCCGATTGCGCAGGGCAATGCTCCTCTTGATGAAAAAGGGAAATATATTAATCCGCTGGTAACATCACGTGTGGCCGGTGAATTTATGATGGTTAAAAAGGAAGATATTGAGTTGATGGATATCTCTCCCAACCAGCTGGTAAGCATATCTGCATCACTTATTCCTTTTCTGGAAAATGATGATGCAAACAGAGCGTTAATGGGGTCAAACATGCAGCGCCAGGCAGTGCCTTTACTTGTTAGCCAGGCTCCTTTGGTCGGGACAGGAATTGAGGGGGTGGTTGCAAAAGATTCAGGTGTAACAATAGTTGCTCAGCGGGACGGCATAGTTGTTGATGTGGATGCTTCTCGTATAGTTGTAAAGCATGATTATCCTGTCTCCTCTGATAACGGCTATCAAAAGCCCGTGACGATTTATAACCTTTCAAAATTTATACGTTCCAATCAGAATACATGCTTTAACCACCGGTCGATTGTCAGAAAAGGTCAAAAAGTAAAAACCGGAGACATAATTGCGGACGGACCCGCAACAGATAAAGGTGAGCTCGCTCTTGGCAAGAATGTAACGGTGGCTTTTATGCCGTGGGGTGGTTATAATTTTGAGGATGCCATCCTTGTTAATGAAAGACTTGTAAGGGACGGGATATACACATCGGTTCACATTGAAGAATTTGAAATTGTAGCCAGGGATACAAAGCTTGGGAAAGAGGATATTACACGTGACATCCCTAATGTCGGAGATGAAGCGTTAAAGGACCTGGATGAAAGCGGTATTATAAGACTTGGCGCCGAAGTCGGTCAGGGTGACATCCTGGTGGGCAAGATTACTCCAAAGGGTGAATCTCAGCTTTCTCCTGAAGAAAAGCTCTTGCGCGCCATATTTGGTGAAAAAGCCGGAGATGTTAAGGATACCTCTCTGAGGGTGCCGCCAGGAGTCGAAGGAATAGTTATTGATGCCAAGGTATTTTCGAGGCGTGGCACTGAAAAAGATGAGCGTACATCCATGATCGAAGATGTGGAAATCGTTGCCCTTAAAAGAGACAGAGACGATGAACTTAGAATAATTGATGATGTGGTTCGCGAGCGTCTTGAAAAATTGCTGGTAGGACAGATATGTTTATCGCAATTGAAGAAGTATAGAAAGGTGTTGATTGCAAAGGATGCAAAGATAGATTCAGATATGCTTACCGGAATATCGACGGCTCATCTTGAAGGAATCGTTTTGAAGGATCCGAAACATACCGAGCAGGTACACGATATCCTGGAGATGTATAGACATCAATGTGAACTTTGCAGGGAGGATTTTGAACCGCGGGTCGCCAGATTTGAAAAAGGTGATGATCTTCTTCCGGGCGTTATTAAGATGGTCAAGGTTTATGTGGCTATAAAACGGAAACTTTCGGTCGGTGATAAGATGGCGGGCCGCCACGGCAATAAGGGGGTTGTCTCTAAAAGTCTTCCTCAGGAAGACGCCCCTTACTTTAGCGACGGCACCCCTGTTGATATGGTTCTCAATCCATTGGGCGTTCCTTCCAGGATGAACGTTGGACAGATCCTGGAAATTCACCTTGGTTATGCCGCGCAAGGCCTTGGCGATCAAATCAACAGGTTGGTTGAGGAACAAAAAATCAAAGCCCTTAGAGAAAAAATGAAGCGGATATTCTCGGCCCAGACAGAATTGGAGATAATTGACAGCCTGTCCGATAAGGAACTTTGCCATTTTGCAGAGAATTATAAACATGGCGTTCACATGGCAACACCGGTTTTTGACGGTGCAAATGAGGATGAAATCAAGGATCTTCTGAATGAGGCTGGACTGAGTACATCCGGTCAGGTTACATTGTACGATGGCCGTACAGGCAAGCCTTTTAATGAAAAAATTACCGTTGGTACAATGTATATGATGAAACTTCATCATCTTGTTGATGACAAGATGCATGCAAGATCCATTGGGCCCTATTCACTTGTAACCCAGCAGCCTCTGGGAGGAAAGGCCCAGTTTGGAGGCCAGCGACTTGGTGAAATGGAGGTTTGGGCAATGGAGGCTTATGGGGCCGCTTATGCGCTGCAGGAGTTTCTAACGGTCAAGTCTGATGACATGGCAGGGAGAACACGCATGTATGAAAAAATTGTAAAAGGTCAAAACATACTGGAACCCGGCCTGCCTGAGTCTTTCAAGGTTTTGACAAAAGAGTTGCAGAGTTTGGGTCTGGATGTAGCCCTTATCGAAGAAAAGGAGTAGAATAGATTGGTCGAGTAGGGAATTGGTCGAGTGGTCGAGTAGGAGCGGCTTTCAGCCGCGATTCCTAACTTAACACCTAACGCCTAAAACGTTTCGTAAAGGTAATTTTTTGACCTTTTACGAAATTGTTATAATCAGGAAATATAAAATGGAAACTATATACGATTTTTTTGCTAAGCCTGTTAATCCAAAACATTATTCAGGTGTTCGGATTGGGCTGGCATCGCCGGAGCAGATTCTAAAATGGTCGCACGGAGAGATTAAAAAGCCGGAGACAGTCAATTATCGTACATTTAAACCAGAACGAGACGGTCTTTTCTGCGCAAAGATTTTTGGTCCTACCAAGGACTATGAATGCAACTGCGGCAAGTACAAACGCATGAAACACAGGGGGGTTATTTGTGAAAAGTGCGGAGTGGAGGTCATTCAGTCCAAGGTGCGAAGAGAGCGTATGGCGCATATTAAACTTGCCACCCCTTGCGCACATATATGGTTTTTAAAAAGTCTTCCAAGCAAGATCGGCAATCTGCTGGATCTTACCCTTAAAAATATTGAAAAGGTTCTTTACTTTGACAACTATATTGTTATTGATCCAAAGGACACAGATTTAACCTGTGGCCAGCTTTTGTCGGAAGATAAATATCATGAAGCTCTTGAGACTTATGAGGGAAAATTTGAAGCAGGCATAGGGGCTGAGGCTGTAAAGGAGCTTCTGAAAAGAGTAGATCTTGATGGAGAGTATAAGAAACTGAGGGAAGATATTCGTGCCACGAGTTCGGTGGCAAAGCGTCAAAAACTTGCCAAACGGGTCAAGATAATCGATGCATTCAGGCGATCAGGATTGGACCCTGTTTGGATGATCATGGATGTTATTCCCGTTCTTCCACCTGATTTGCGCCCTTTGGTTCCTCTTGAGGGTGGTAGATTCGCCACATCCGATCTAAATGACCTTTATCGCAGAGTCATTAACCGAAATAATCGTTTAAAACGCCTGATCGACTTAAAGGCTCCGGATATTATTGTTCGAAATGAAAAAAGGATGCTTCAGGAATCGGTTGATGTCCTGTTTGATAACGGCAGGCATGGAAGAGTTATTACAGGGACCAACAAGCGACCGTTAAAATCTCTTAGTGATACTTTAAAGGGAAAGCAGGGCCGTTTTCGCCAGAATTTGCTTGGGAAGAGGGTAGATTATTCCGGCCGTACCGTTATAACAATTGGGCCGAATCTCAGGCTTCACCAGTGCGGCCTGCCAAAGAAGATGGCATTAGAGTTATTCAAGCCTTTTGTTTATTGTCGCCTTGAGCAGAAAGGGCTTGTTTCCACGGTAAAAAGCGCCAAGAAGATGGTAGAACGCGAGATTCCGGAAGTTTGGGATACCCTGGATGAGGTGGTTAAGGAGTATCCGGTTATGCTTAACCGCGCCCCCACGCTCCATCGGTTGGGTATTCAGGCCTTTGAGCCTATCCTGATTGAAGGCAAGGCCATTCAGCTGCATCCCCTGGTTTGCACTGCATTTAACGCCGACTTTGACGGCGATCAGATGGCTGTTCATGTGCCTCTTTCTGTAGAAGCCCAGATAGAGGCCAGGGTTTTAATGCTGTCCAGTAATAATATTCTTTCCCCTGCAAGTGGAAGTCCGATTATTGTTCCAAGCCAGGACATTGTTTTAGGCATCTATTATATGACAAGAGATGTAGAGGGAGTTAAAGGGGAAGGCAAAATTTTTGCCAGTCATGAGGAGGTCAGGTCTGCGTATGATTCAAAAGCGGTTGATCTCCATGCGAGGATTGTTGTTCGGATAGAAGGGGAAAGGGTAGATACAACGGTGGGACGTATCCTTTTGTGGGAAATCATGCCTCGGGATAATATTTTGTCGATGAGGCATATCATGGTTTCTTCCGAGGATGAAATAGAAATTGTGTTTAAAAAGATAAAATCAGGGGCTGTTTTTGTGGATATGGTGCATAAGTATTCTCAGAGCCTTGACAAGGAAAATAATGGGATCCTCGGCTTACTTGCAAAGGATGAGTTTAAGAGGATATTTGATATAAAAGAGGCTGAGATTGACGCGATTTTTTCTCTCACGCCTGGCGAAATTAGCGACATAATATTTGCCAACGACGGTTATCATATTTTTGAAATAATCAGCAAAAGTCCTGAGATACCTTTTTATACAGTCAACAAGGTGATGAATAAAAAAGCGCTGCGCGATCTTGTTGATTATGTATACAGGAATCGCGGGCCAAAGGCCACGGTCATCCTTTCCGACAGATTAAAAGATATTGGTTACAGATACTCAACAAAAGGGGGTCTTTCCATTTCGATTGACGATATGATCATTCCAGAGGCCAAATGGAATATTCTAAAAAAGGCGGAAAACCAGGTCGGCGAAATGAGCAGACAGTATATCGAAGGTTTAATAACCCAGGGTGAAAAATATAATAAGGTCGTGGATATATGGGCAAAGGCGACGGATGATGTGGCCAATGAGATGATGGAAGCCATGAAGATGGCCCCGATAATCGATAAGAAAGGGGCTTTGGTTCTTGATAAAAAGGGAAAGCCCGTTGTCAGGGAAAGTTTCAACCCCATATATATGATGGCCGAGTCAGGCGCCAGGGGCAGCAAGGATCAGATGCGCCAATTGGCAGGTATGCGTGGCCTTATGGCAAAGCCCTCGGGTGAGATTATCGAAACTCCTATTACCGCCAATTTCAGGGAAGGACTTTCCGTGCTTCAATATTTTATTTCAACCCATGGCGCCAGAAAGGGTCTTGCAGATACGGCGTTAAAGACGGCGAACTCAGGATATCTTACAAGGCGGCTTGCAGATGTTGCTCAAGACTGCACGGTAATTGAAGAGGATTGCGGGACGATGTTGGGGGTTGAGGTTGAATCATTGATGGAAGGAGGAGAAATTATCCAGCGTCTTGGCGAACGTATTTTAGGCCGCGTTGCCATGGAGGATGTCCGTGATCCATTTACGGACGAGGTGCTTGTAAAGAACGGAGAGGAGTTCAACGAAGCATTGGTACAGAGAGTTGAAGATGCCGGTCTGGCAAAAGTAAAGATAAGGTCGGTTCTGACATGCAAGTCAAAACATGGTGTATGCGCTAAATGCTATGGACGGGACCTTTCCCATGGAAGAACAGTTGAAATAGGTCAGGCTGTGGGAATTATGGCTGCTCAATCGATCGGTGAGCCGGGAACACAATTGACCATGCGGACCTTTCACATTGGAGGAACGGCCAGTCGTCGAGTTGAACAGGCGGATATAAGAGCTCAAATAAGTGGAACTATAAAGTATATGGGCATTAATGTTGTAAAAAATGATGAAAATGAATTTGTGGTTATGGACCGCCGCGGTGGTGAATTCGCTATAATGGATGATAAAGGGCGAGAGAGAGGGCGATTTCCTGTTATATATGGCGCTCATCTTGTTGTGCGTGATGGGCAGAAGGTCAAGGTCGGGGATCTTCTTGCAAAGTGGGACCCATATACAACACCAATTATTACGGAGATTGACGGAATTGTTAAATTTGGCGACATTGTATCCGGAAAGACTATGGAGGAAAGGGTGGACCCTGTTACAGGCAAATCAAGCCGCATGATTATCGAAAGCAAAACCGTGGATGAGGTCCCAAGGATTTCTATTAAAGATAAATCCGGCAAAACAGCTAAACTTGCGGTATCAAAGGGGGTTGCGCGCTATTTGTTGCCTGTGAATGCTATCCTTCTCGTTGATGAAGGAGGTGAAGTTAAGGCCGGCACCGTTCTTGCCAAGCTTCCGCGGGCAACAACTAAAACCAAGGATATTACAGGTGGTCTTCCAAGGGTGGCCGAGCTTTTTGAGGTGCGTAAGCCAAAAGAGATTGCTGTTTTGAGCGAAATAGATGGATATGTTTCCATATCAAAAAGCACAAAAAAGGATAAACAGAAAGTAACTGTAACTCCCGTAGATATTGGCGATAAAAAGGAATATCTTATTCAACGCGGAAAACATATAAATGTTTTTGAAGGTGATTATATTAGAGCAGGAGAACCTATTATCAGCGGTTCAGCTATTCCACAGGATGTTTTAAACATCAAGGGTGAGATAGCATTGGCCCGCTATCTTGTTGATGAAGTTCAGGAAGTATATCGTTTGCAGGGCGTCCGGATTAACGATAAGCATATAGAGGTAATCGTTCGGCAGATGATGAGACGTGTTAAGGTTGTTGATGTTGGAGACACAGATTTTGTTGTTGAAGACCAGATGGGAAAAACCAAATTTGAAGATCTTAACAGGGCGGTAATCGAAAAAGGCGGGAAACCCGCTGTCGCAGAACCACTTATTCTTGGAATTACTAAAGCATCGCTCAGCACAGACAGTTTTATTTCTGCGGCTTCGTTTCAGGAAACGACTAAAGTCCTGACAGATGCCAGCATTGCCGGCACTGTCGATTATTTACGCGGTCTTAAGGAAAATGTAATAATGGGGAGAATTATTCCTGCTGGTACAGGTTTTTATCTATATCATGATGTTGCTGTGGATCAGAAAACTTGATCAATCGTTAACCGTGAACGGTTACGAATATATTTAGCCTAAAATTATCGCATAAAATGCTTGACAATAAGCTGCTGGATAGATAGAAAATCATCTTTTGTGAAGTTGCCCGCAAGCCGGTCAAAATTTGATGACTTTGTCAGGGTTCGCGAATACGCGAACTATTTACATTACAGACTTTTGCGACTTAATGACTGAACTTTTAGTTTAAGGGGAGAATATGCCGACTATTAACCAGTTAGTTAGACAGGGCAGAAAACGGGTAAAGAAGAAGACCGGCACACCAGCGCTAAGGGGTGGCCCACAAAAGAGGGGAGTATGTACGCGTGTCTATACTTCGACTCCGAAGAAACCCAATTCTGCTTTGCGAAAGGTTGCCAGGGTCAGGTTGACTACCGGCGTTGAGGTCACAGCCTATATTCCCGGTATAGGTCATAATCTTCAGGAGCACTCAGTAGTTCTTGTTCGTGGAGGGCGTGTAAAGGATTTACCGGGCGTAAGATATCATATAGTCAGGGGAATTCTTGATACTCTTGGGGTTGATGGCCGAAAACAAAGCAGATCAAAGTACGGTGCAAAAAGGCCCAAGTAGAAAAGGGATTAAGGGATTAAGGGATTAAGGGATTAAAATCAATAGTCCGCCGGAGGCGGATCAATTCCTAAATCCCTAAATCTGCAATTAAGCGAAGCAAATTCCTAAATTCGCAATTCCTCAATTATGAATTATTACAAAAGAACAATTATGGTGTAATATATGCCGAGAAGAAGAGAAATACCTGAACGTATTATTATTTCCGATTCAAAGTATAACAGCAAACTGGCAGCAAAATTCATAAAATCTATAATGCGTGACGGCAAAAAAAGTCTGGCGGAGTCAATACTCTACGATGCATTTGATATCATTGAGAAAAAAACAAACGAAGTTCCGCTGAAAATTTTCGAAAAAGCCGTTGATAATGTGAAACCGCTCATTGAAGTAAAGTCACGGCGTGTTGGTGGTTCAACTTATCAGGTTCCAACTGAAATTCGTCAATCACGCCGAACCGCTTTAGGTATCAGATGGATTATAAGTTATGCGCGTAATAGATCGGAAAAGAGCATGGCGGGCAAACTTGCAGGCGAGTTTTTAGATGCCGCCGGCAAGAAAGGGTCTTCTGTTAAGAAAAAGGAAGATACACACAAGATGGCCGAGGCAAACAAGGCGTTTGCTCATTATCGGTGGTAGGAGTTTGTAACCGTGAACGGTTACACTGAGAGATGGGAATAAGCAGCTTTGAGCTTTTAGTAGCCGTTCACGGCTTGAAACTTGAAATTGGAAAGTAGAAATTAGGGAGAGATGAAACTCGGCCCAAAATTGAATGCGTTCATTAACAGTACAAAAGCATGAAGGCCAAGTTTCCAATTTCCAATTTCAACGTTCTGTGAACGGTTACAGCTAAAGTATGGGAGGGCGATGATATGGCTAAGAAAAAGTTTGACCGGACTAAGCCGCATGTAAATGTTGGAACCATAGGTCATATAGATCATGGCAAGACAACATTAACCGCGGCGATAACAAAGCATTTAGGACTAAAGGGCATGGCCGATTTTGTGCCGTTTGATCAGATAGACAAGGCGCCGGAGGAAAAAGAGCGTGGCATAACCATAGCAACGGCGCATGTTGAGTATGAGACGGCCAATCGTCATTATGCACATGTAGACTGTCCCGGTCATGCGGATTACATTAAGAACATGATTACGGGTGCGGCGCAGATGGACGGAGCCATATTGGTGGTAGGAGCGGATGATGGTCCCATGCCGCAGACGCGTGAGCACATATTATTAGCTCGTCAGGTAGGTGTTCCCAGCATAGTAGTATTTTTAAACAAATGTGACATGGTGGATGATGAGGAGCTTATAGAGCTTGTGGAATTAGAGCTTCGGGAGTTATTAGACAAGTATGAGTTTCCCGGGGATGACACTCCGATAATTCGTGGCAGCGCATTAAAGGCTCTTGAGAGCGATGATCCTGACAGTGACGAGGCCAAGTGTATATTTGAGTTAATGGAAGCCATCGACACATTTATACCTGAGCCGAAGCGGGATATAGACAAGCCGTTTTTAATGCCTGTAGAGGATGTATTCAGCATATCGGGTCGTGGCACGGTTGTGACCGGTCGAGTTGATCGGGGTATAATTCGGGTAGGAGACGAAGTAGAGGTAATAGGCATCCGGCCGACGATGAAGACGGTTTGCACCGGTGTCGAGATGTTCAGGAAGCTGCTTGATGAGGGTCGGGCTGGTGACAATGTAGGGCTTTTATTGCGTGGGACAAAGCGCGAGGAGGTTGAGCGTGGTCAGGTAGTAGCCATACCCGGTTCGATAACGCCGCACACGAAGTTTAAGGCTGAGGTATATATATTAAGCAAGGAGGAGGGGGGTCGTCACACCCCGTTTTTCAATGGATATAGGCCGCAGTTTTATTTCAGGACAACCGATGTTACAGGGGTATTAACTTTGCCGGAAGGGGTAGAGATGGTTATGCCTGGAGACAATGTAACCATTACGGCTGAGTTAATAACACCGATAGCCATGGAGAAGGAGCTGAGGTTTGCGATAAGGGAAGGGGGTCGGACTGTCGGCGCCGGAGTGGTAAGTGAAATAACTGGATAA
>JAPVVG010000083.1 GCA_028571455.1 Desulfobacteraceae bacterium
AATTAGACTTCTTAGCCAAAGAAGCTCTGCAGGAAAAGAATAATGACAATTTAAAGGCGTTGTAAATGCATAGGACGAGTTCTCGATTTTGGAAATGCTTTGATAAGCTTCCATCTTCTATCCGGAAAACAGCTGATGAAACTCGGATACGAATTCGTCACTCATTGAAAGAGGGATGATGTTTGCAATTAAAAGAGAGGTATCTTCGCTAATCGCAAAAGATCATGATGAAGCAGTGCCCGCTCCCCGCTAAGTTTAGTAGTTGACAACGTTCCCTATTACCCTCCCCTGAACATCTTTGCCTGCCCGCCTCTGATAGGAGGGTTAATCCTGTCAAAAAAGTCTCTTTGAAAGACCTAAATTGTTACGTTATGAAATCTTTGGGGTATTTTGTTTTTGACCAATAAAGCGTTGAACTGTGCATTTAGGGCGGCGGGAATCTTTCTCATTGTGTTTATCCGTATGCGTCTATCTTTATTTATTGACTGTTAAACGGCTAAGTAAAGCTCCCCGCCTTAAAAGGCGGGGCATCTTAAAAAAGCCTGGAGGGGGATTGCATCCCCCTTACCCCCCCGCCGCATTCATCCCCGCCATAAATGGCGGGGTATTCTGCGGGAATTTCATAAAACATATAAAATTACATTTTTGTTGTCGACATTTTTTATGTGTGGTATTTAAGCGGGCAATCGTATAATTATTTGTGTGTATGGATGTAAAAAAAATATTGTGCAGAATCAAACAATTGTTTATTTAGAAGCTAGCTACAATAACCCTCAGGAATAAAGGAAAGAAAGGTTATGAATATAACAGGAACAACAATTAATGGTTATTTCCTTAATGCGTTCATTGACTCAGGTGGTTTTGGAGCTGTCTATAAAGCAGAAAAAGACGGAAAAACATATGCTATTAAGATATTCAGGGAAGATTATGTGTTAAAAGAGTTTAGGCAAAGAGGAGACAAAAATCGCATACAACGAGAAATTACTATACTGAAAACAGTTAACCACCCGTATCTTATAAAATACGTTGATGATTTCACTTTAATATCACAAAGTATTCCTTCTATCTTTCTTGTCATGGAGTTTGCAGAAGGTCGAACACTACGGGAAATCCTTGATACTCAAGGTCCTTTTGAGGAACAACAGGCTTTGAACATTTTTAGCAAAATCCTTTATGGAACTCAGCATTTACATAATATAAGAGGAGATGATGAAGACAAAGGCATTATTCACCGCGATTTACATCCCAAAAATATAATAATTGATGTTGCTGGACATATCAAGATTATTGATTATGGTCTTTCAAAAATCATAGATTATTCTTCAATAACGAAAACTGGTGATATTTTAGGTTTTCCACCTTACATGTCTCCTGAACAAATTACTGACAGTAAGAACATTGATAAACGTAGCGATTTATACACACTTGGCGTGGTGCTTTACGAAATGTTGACAGGAAAATTTCCATATGAATTTTCAAACTTTCCTGAATTGGTTGACAGAATAAAAAATCAACCACCAACTCCTCCGCGAATCCATAGACCTTCAATAAGCAATCGTCTTGAAAACATTATTCTAAAGCTGCTTGAAAAAGAACTTTATCAAAGGTTCACAAAAATAGAAATGCTTGTACATTCAATTAAGCAGGATGAAATTAAACTAACCGAAAAAGAATATGATATTAGTCCAAAGTTTTATTCTATTTTATGGAATGAAAAAGGTATTTTGGAAGAATATCTTAAATCAAACAAAAGTCCGCTGAATGTTATACTTCCTGCTCATCATCAGTTTCAACAAAAATGGATGTTTCAACTTGATAGGATGGGTATTTTTCACAAGATGGTTGACCCTTCAACAATTCGATTAGCTTATGGTACATACACTAATACAAAAGGTTTAACTAAGTTACCTTATGCACCAAGTAATTTTCAGGTTATCACCCCAAGCTATTTGCAAAATTATAAAAAGCAGAAACAGTATGTTGAAGCGGTACTTTCTGAACAATTGAAGCTTGGAGCAGACGCTCTACTATCTCCATTTCATTATACTCACAACACAACTGTTTTACCACTTTCACAACGAAATCCTGTTGCGGAGTGGTTCGACTTAGATATGAAGCTTTTGAAGGAAAGTATTGATTACCGGAATGAAAAAGCACCTGATAAAGAAATATATGCAGGTATTTGTCTGAATGGAGAAAGCTTGAACGACCCCCTTAACAAAAGAACTGTGTTAAACCATTTTTCTGCGTTCGAGTGTGATGGTTATTTATTTTTTGTTGATGGCATTGAACGAGATACTTCCCAAGCTACCCTCTACAACTACTTGGATACATTAATTAAACTTCAGGCAAGTACTGGTAAGCCTGTTATTGCTGTAAGGATTAACATTGGACTTGGACTTGGAATCCTTTGTACGGGCGTATCCGCTTTTTCGATGGGTACATCTCGCTTTGAAAGCTTTACAGAGAATTTGTACAAAGAACCATCTGAACCCTATAACCTTTATGAGAGATACTACTTTCCTAATTTGCTTTCAACAATCGCAATTGAGAGGAAAAATCCGACTAAGCTAGCGGCAATCAATGATACAGTTGGTCCTTGCCAATGTAGTTACTGTAAAGGAAAGTCGGTTATAGAGGTTATTAAAAACCATAACTCGAAATTACATTTTCTCCACATGGTAAATAAGGAACTTCAAAACATAATAGACTTACCTGACTTAAAAAGCAGATTGAATTATTTTCTTGAACGCATTGATACAGCGAAAAAAACGTACAGGCAATTAACAGGGGTATTCACTTCGCAAGACTCCACTTACTTAAATAATTGGGAAAAAGTATTTAATGACCTTTTAAGGAGAAATTAAATGTTTACTCAGGAAAAAGATATGATTCCCGTCATCCGGAACAAACTTGGTATCGTATTTGACACTAATTTCTTTATTGAAGAATTTAGAAGTGGTAATGGCATAGTGGACTTGGTGTTTACTACAAACAGTTTTAATTGCCGTAAAATATTTGATAATTTTGATTTCGAAACCGTTTATTTTTTAACTAATTTCCTTAATAGGAAAAACAAAAAACTCACTTTTAAAATGCTCTCTTCCAGAAGCTCGCTACAAAAGATAAAAATCAAATTGATATTGGATTACCTTCTAAATTTTGGTTATATAGAAGAAAAAGATGATCATTATATTGTTATAGAAACATATAAAGCTGCTCTGGCAGATTTGATTTCAATAGAAGCAAAAATTAAGGATTGGAAAAAAGGATTTCATCAAGCCATGCGATATAAATATTTTTCTAATATGAGTTTCTTGGCTATATCAGTTGAATACTTACATCGTGTTGACATAGAACTACTGAAAAGCAATAATGTTGGTTTGATTGCTGTTTCAAAAGATGATGCACGGCTCGTTTACAAACCCAGAAGGAAAAACCCAAAAAATAGAACATCCTACAATTATCTATGTGAATATTTTATATCATTATTCCAAACAACCTGTGAAAAAGCACTTTAAGTGGGTTACAGTAACAAATAATGAAAATTACACATAATCAGGTAAGGGGGAGTTTCTCTCTCCCCCTCCCAAAACACCACGGCTTGCGGGTCCCCTCCAGAGGCTGGACGTCATATCTCTCACATTCCCGCCGGTGATGGCCGTCGTTGCCCAAAATATAAAACAAACTCATGGCTCAAGAACAAAACAACGTATTAATCCAGCTGCATAATTTATGTGGCAAGCAGGATGAAAATTTCATTACCGAATCATTTGTTAATTTGCTTCGCCTTTTGAGAGATTACGACAGCATTAATGCATCACTGATATTAAAAAAAATTACCAACAATCTTTTATGTACTGATGACTCAAACATTAGTAAAGTTGATATAAATACTCAAATAACAATTGATTCCGGGAGACCTGATATTGAGATTAGGTTTGGTGATTACATAATTTTCATTGAAGTCAAAGTTAAATCAGACTTTGGCTCTACACAACTTGATCGATACAATAAATATTTAAAAAATATAAATCACAAGAAGACGTCTCTAATTACGATTACAAAAGATCCCTTTAAGAATGGCTCAAACAGCATCAAACCTACAAATTTAGTTAGGTGGCATGAAATACACTCCTGGCTTATAGAATTACACACCAAAAATAAAATTGTATCATATAACATTAACCAATTTGTTGAATTTATGGTTCATCGAGGGCTATCTATGGATTACGTAAAATGGGAAATGACGGAAGGACTAAAATCATTTAAAAATTTAATGGATATGATAGGGGAAAGCCTATCAAGCCTTCAGTTCAGGTTCAAAACGGCTGTGGCATGGGAGTGGTATGGGTATTACATAGATGAGTCTAAATATTGGATAGGCACAGTATTTGACAAACCGCATATAATTTTATTTCATACTGAATCATTTGGCAATGCAGACAATACAAACGTAGATGTGGGAGTTATTGCTAATTCAAGATGGGAAAACAGGCTTGATTTGTCATCAGAAGATATCCACTTTTTTGCATGTTCAAAAGAAAGCCAAATTAGCCTGATTGACGATTTTGTGAAAAAAAGCATTAACTACGCAACAAAAATCACAAAATAGAATGACTAAAAGGGCTAACAAGGTTCCAGCAAACCGTAAAAAGCCGCGGCTACTGAACCTTGGCGATATGTGTTTTACATTTACAACACAATCTACAGTTCAAACAAGGGGCTCCTGTCCAAAAAATTGAAAGGATAAAGCAGAAATAATTGATGAAAACTGTATTGAACAAAGACAAGCTGAATAATCTTACCAATGAGATATGGAAATCGGCGGAACGGCTGCGTGGTAAATTCAAAGCCTATGAGTATCAAAGTGTTATTTTGCCGATCATTGTTATTCGGCGGTTAGAGTGTGTGTTGATCTCATGGCGGAAAAAACAGGCATCTGAAATTTTGAAAAAACGGCCGAACATAAAAGAAGAAGCCCTTGCAACTCTGGTAAAAAAGCTTGAACTGAATCCCCAAAAATCACCATTCTCCAATAAGACCAACTGGACGCTTGCTGCTATCTGCAAGGAAGACCCGACCTTGATGGAGAAAAATTTCCGTGACTATATCAACGGATTTTCGGATAACATTCAGGATATTATTGATCATTTTGATTATCGCGCCGTGATTGGCCGCATGGTTAAAAATGCCCGGCTTGCTCCGATTTTGCGGCAGTACGCCAATGAAAAGCTGGGGCCGGATTATCTGTCCAATCTTGAAATGGGCTATGTCTATGAAGAGCTGTTGCGGCGATTTTCAGAGCAGAGCGGAGAGGAGGCCGGAGAGCACTTTACCCCCCGCGAAGTCATCCGGCTGATGGTGGAACTGCTTGATATTCCGATGCCGAAAAAGCACATTTCTATTTATGATCCTGCCTGTGGCACCGGCGGCATGCTGTCCATCGCCAAGGAACATCTGTTGGACAAGGCCGCAACCGATAAGAAAAAGAAAGATGTGGAGTTGCTTGTCACAGTTCACGGGCATGAACTGCAACCCGGAAACTATGCCATCTGTCAATCGGATATGCTGATCAAAAATGATAAGCAGGCCACAATTTGTTACGGCAATTCACTGATACCCCATTCCAAACAAAGCCGGGAGCCCGGCGACCAGCTTGCCGGAGCGCAGGATAAATTTGATTTTATGCTCAGCAATCCCCCTTTTGGCGTCACCTGGGGTGGCAAAGACGGTTATGAAAAAGAGGCGAGAAAATTTGAGTCCAGCCGTTATCAGGCCGGAATGCCGCGTACCAATGACGGGGCCTTGCTTTTCCTGCAGACCATGCTTGCCAAGATGAAGCCTGTCAGCCAGGGCGGCAGCCGCATTGCCATTATCTTTAATGGTTCACCTCTGTCAAATGGCGACTGCGGTTCCGGCGAGAGCGAGATCCGCCGCTGGATTCTTGAAAATGACTGGCTCGATGCCATTGTCATGCTGCCCGACCAGTTGTTTTATAATACCGGCATTTACACCTATATCTGGCTGTTGACCAACAACAAACCAGCTTCGCGGAAGCAACAAGTAAGGATCATTGATGCAAGAAAGCAGTTTGATAAAGAGCCAAAATCATTCGGCAACAAGAGAAACCGCATTCTGGACAGGCACCGACAGCGGATTATAGAGCTGTACCGCAGCAACGAAACAGAAGATCAGCAGAAGGACCATGTCAAAATATTCAAGAACAATGATTTTGCCTACCATAAGGTGAGTGTGGTCTTCTGGCAGACCGATGGAAATGACCAGCCTGCTTACCTCACAGAACAGTATGCCAAAGCATTTACCCCGGCTAACATCAAGAAAGAGCAGCAATTTTACGAAAGTGATCTTGATTTCAACATCCGCTTGAAGCTAAATACGGTTGAGCGGAAAATCAGTTTCACACTCGGCCCGGAAGATAGCTTCGTAAAAATATTTGAAAAAGAAGTGAGAAAAGCCTTTGCCAAAGAGATTGCCAAACTGACGGAAAACCTTGCAACAGCCAAAGAGAAGAACAAGGCGATCAATGCCTTTATCAAAAGGCTGGAAGTCACGGCTGAGTTCACCCACCGCCATTATGTTTCAGATTATGAATATGTCCAATATGGCGAAGATATTGAGGAATTTCTCAAACGTGAGATCGCCAAACCTATTATCCGCTGGCAGGACAGCCCCCAACTGGGTTATGAAATCCTACCCAATAAGTATTTTTATAAATATCAGCCGCCAAAACATGCTGATGAGTTGTTGAAGGAGTTTTGGGCGCTGGAGAAAGACGCGGAGAAGATCTTGGCTGGGTTGGGGGTGAATAAATAATGGTAGCTGCTGAAATCGATAAGAAGCAAGAAACTTTTTTTTCTGAGTTACCCGTAGGATGGCGTTATGATCGTCTCAAAGACATTGTATCTCTAAGAAATGATAAGACGAGTGATAAGAGTTCAGAACAAAATTATTTAGAGCTGGAGGACATAGAACAAGGTACGGGGAATTTGCTTTCAAAAAAAAACACTCTTGATGTTGAAAGTGCAGTAATACGGTTTAAAAAAGGGGATGTCCTTTTTGGAAAGCTACGACCCTATCTTGAAAAATATTACTACGCTGATTTCGATGGAAAGTGCACAGGAGAAATATTGGCCTTTTATCCACGGGGTATTCAAGGACATTTTTTACGATACTGTGTAGCCGCCCCATGGTTTATTGGGAGATGTAATGCACTTGCTTATGGCGCCAAAATGCCAAGGGTTAATTGGCCTAAGCAACTTGCATTATTCGACATCCCTATCCCATCTAATAGTGAACAACAATGCATCGCCATCTACCTGGACAAAACCTGCGCTGCCATTGATAAAGCCATAGAAGCCAAACAGAAACAACTTGAAACCCTGGATGCTTTGCGCAAGTCGATTATCCACAAGGCTGTCACCCGGGGGCTGGATGATTCGTTGGAGTTGAAGGGTTCGGGGGTGGAGTGGCTTGGGAGGATTCCAAAGCATTGGGATTGTCAACATTTGAAGCGAGCCTGTTCAAGGATACAAACTGGTAGTACACCGCCTACTGCAAATACAGAATACTATGTTGATGGAACTATCCCTTGGTATGCGCCTGGTTGTTATGATGGGGGTATTTATTTGCAAGAGCCCGCGAAAGAAATAAATGAGATCGCATATTTTAATAACAAGCTGCGCCTGTACCCTGCCCATTCTATTTTTATCGTTGGAATTGGTGCCACCATTGGTAAGGTTGCCATGACAAGGGTTGAGGCCTCTTGCAACCAGCAAATTACTGCACTCGTGTGTAAATCTGATGTATATGCAAAATATTTGACTTATCACCTTAAAATATTTGAAAGTATTATCCCTCGCATTGCTCAATTCACAACGCTACCTATTATAGATCAAAACAAGATTGGTTATTTACCAATTGCCTTGCCACCAATAAAAGAACAGGAACAAATAGCCGAATTTCTTGATGATAAAGTTGCGATGAATGATAGGTTAGAAAATAATCTTGTAAAACAAATCTCAACCCTCGACCAATACCGCAAGTCCCTGATCCACGAATGCGTCACCGGCAAGCGGCGGATAAACGAGGACGATGTGCGGGATCAATTATGACCACAACAGAAAAGATAATTCAAGACCCCGACTTTGCCAAGGTTGAGGCGGCCTTGAAACGGGCGGGGGCAAGGGCACGGGAAATTGCCAGGCAAACCCATACCCCGCTTATAATTTACAAGGATGGAAAAATAAGGTATAGGATATACAATGAAGATATATCTTGATAACTGCTGTTTCAACCGGCCTTTTGACGACCAGAAGCAACTGCGGATTAAACTTGAGACAGAGGCCAAGCTGGATATTCAGGAAAGAATCAGGGAGTAAATAGAATGCTCACTGATACTGAAATCAAAATCAAAGGACTTGAGGTGCTTGTCAATACTTTCGGCAAGGTTGAAGCTGAGCGATTTATCGCCCTTATCCAGAGGGAACCATTTGACTACACAAAGTGGCATCAAAGTTTGGATGAAGATTTGAGTATTGAGGAGATCATCCGGAAAGCAATGTCCTTGAGGAAAAAAACCTCTGGATAAGATGTTTCTCGTACCACAGTAAGCCCCAGATATTATTCACGGTAAAACTATGTTTGAAGGCCCGGAAAAGAAATTTCAACGTCATATTGCGGAATATTTCATCCGCAAACATCAGTATGCCGTGCTTGAGCAGGATGAGATCACCGACACGGAATATTATTTTGCCGAGGACCATCTGATCGCCTTTCTCAAGGCGACGCAAAAAGAGACCTTTGAAAGCCTGTCAGATTACGGCACTGGTGCCGTGGATGAAGTTTTCAAGGCACTGAAGCAGGAACTGCGGATTTCCCCCCTGTGGCTGATCATCCGGCATGGCCTTACTGTGCATGGGGTGGAGTTTAAACTCTATTTTCCAAAACCCCGCTCCAGCGAGAGTATTGCCAATCTGCATTACCGGGAGAATAAAATCACCTTTATCCCCGAACTAATCATCAAGGGAAGTAAACGCCTCGATTTCGGTCTCTTCCTAAACGGTCTGCCCATTATGACCATGGAGCTGAAGCACGAGAAAAACCAAACCGTGCATGATGCGGTAAAACAATACGCTGACAGGGATCACAGCGATAGAATCTTTCAACTCTCCTTTCTCCATATCGCGGCAGACACCTCCGACGTTATGGTGGCAACCGATCCAAAAGCAGAAAAGAATTTTAGCTGGTATAACACCGGTCTTGAGAACAAGGCTGAAAACGATAATGAATATTCGGTCGAATTCCTCTACCGCGATGTGCTGGCCAAAGAGACGATACTTGATGCTCTGTCCTTTTTTCTGGTTTATGTTCCTCAAAAAGAGGCTGAACGCGACAGGCCGGAAAAACCTGCGTTCACCATTTTCCCCCGCTATCATCAATCACGAATGGTACACAAGGTAACAAAGGATGCCCTGGGCCATTTTACGGCACAGGCTGATATTGGAAAGAAATACCTCATCGCCCATTCCGCCGGCTCCGGCAAAACCCTTTCCATCTGTTGGCTGGCAGACCGCTTTCATAGTTTGTATAAACAAGGCACCAACGAAAAGATGCTGGATATGCTATTCGTGCTTACAGATCGGAAAACACTTGATAAAAATATCCGGGATGAATTTGATAATTTTGCCCACCTTCATGGCGTGGTCGGCTATGCCAAAAGAGCAGCCAATCTGAAACAATTTTTAAAAACCGGTCGATCGATAGTCGTCAGCACCCAGCAAAAATTTAAATGGATTTTGGATGAAATCGAGCACGACCCTGATTTAAAACAACTGAGGGTGGCATTTTTAATCGATGAGGCCCACCGCTCCCAGGAAGGCAAAATGGGGGTTGCCATCAGGGTACCTTTCCGCAATCCCAATGAACCGGACAGTGACGTAGCCGACATTGAAATCGACCCGGAAGAAGAAATCGCCCAAATTATCCGCGCCCACGATGCCAATCAGCTTTTTGTCGCATTTACGGCCACCCCGTCGCCTGCCACCGTGCAATTGTTTGGCGAGCCTTTTGATACCTACTCAGAGGCCGAGGCAATCCAGGAAGGATATATTGTGGATGTGGCCACCGGCATTATTTCCTATAAAACCCTTTACAATCTGCATTGTGCCCTAATCCCCGCGGCAGATGAAGAAAAACTCTATCCCGCCGGGGTGGTGAGCAAGGCCTTGAAAAATATTGCCTTTCAAGACGAGGGCCTTATCCAGTATAAAGCCGAAGTTATGCTTCGCATATTTGAGGAAAAGATTAAACCGTTGATTGACGGACACGCCAAGGCAATGATTGTTACCAGCTCCCGGCTGGCAGGCTTGCGATATTTTCAGATTATAAAAGATAAACTTAAAGAGCGGAAAAGCGCTGATTATAAGGTATTGTATGCCTTTTCCGACTTTATCCATCCCGGAACCAATCAATCCATTACTGAATTCCAGGTGAACGATTTGCTGCCAGGCGAGCTTATTGAAGACCGGTTTGAAGGGGAAGATTATCGACTGATGGTAGTGGCAAGCAAGTTTCTGACCGGTTTCGACCAGCCTCTGCTTGCCGGAATGTTTCTTGACAAGGCAGTGGTCAACCGCAATGCCGTGCAAACCCTGTCCCGCCTGAACAGGTGTCATGACAATAAAGATACCGTTGTGGTTGTTGATTTTACCAACAATGCCCATGCAATTCTTAAAGCCTTTAATAAATACCGCAAAGGTACTCCATTTGAAGGTTCTGAACCGGATAAACAGCAATGTATCAACTATTATGATGAAATTATAAAGAGCGGAGTTTTTAGCCCTGGTAATGCTGAAAAAGTTGTGCAGCTTATTGCAGCGAATAATGACGCTCAATTGCAGTTTACGGTGAATGCCTTAAGAAAAAGATTTCAGGACAGGATTGACGATCTTGATGACCGGAAAAAGTTTGTTTACATGCTGGCCAGGTTTGTCAAAAGTTATTATTTTCTGACCTGTTTTTTTACCTGCCCCGATCATATTGGTGTATTTGCAGCTTTTGCCGAATATGTCGGCCCGCAGTTGATTAAGCAGGGCTCGGTTTCAGAACTCATGAAGCAGGTGCGGCAGACAAGTGTGGTAAAGGCCAGTGTGCAGTATAAAGGGGAAGTGGCCATTCCCGGCAAAATAAAATTGAAAAAAGGGAGAAAAGGCGGTGGCGGACCGCCACCCAAAAAAGTTTCGGTACAGGACATGATAGAAAAGATCAGTAAAGAATTTCAAATCACAGATGAGGAAGCCCTTTACATCAAAGAAGTAACCGAAGAAAAGATGCAAGATGAGGAAATCCAGACCACAATCTTCGCCAATAAGGAAGATATCTATTATCTCGAAAACACCTATGCCGGTCAGGTGAATTATGCAATACAGGGTGCATATGAAGAGCGGAACCGGTATGAAGAGCTTGCTGATCCCAAATATATTGATACAGGGGCAATTTTTGATACTATGGCATTAACAGTTATTCATCATGGTTTGCAAGCAGCGGCGTAACGAATTATGGCAAAAAGGAATATTAAAAATCTGCCAGTACATGAGCGGCCGCGAGAAAAACTCATCGAGCGAGGGGCCGTTGCCCTCACTGACCATGAGTTGCTTGCCGTACTCATAGGCAAAGGTTCTCGTAGGCACGACGCCATCACTCTTGCCAAAAAAATGATCCCGGTAATTGACGAGAAGGGGGCAAAATTATCGGTTGACGATCTTACAAAGTTTGACGGCATCGGCAATGCCAAGGCTGCCCTGATTCTGGCTGCCACTGAGTTCTCCCGCCGCCGCATCCGCCCGGAAGGAATCCGAATTGAAACCCCCGCCGATTTGGTCCCGCATATCAGGCATTACGTAAACCGAAAACAAGAACACTTTCTCTGTGCTTCGGTTAACGGTGCAAATGAGATTATAAATATCCGTGTTGTTTCCATCGGCCTTGTTGACAGAAGCCATGTGCACCCGAGAGAGGTATTTGCAGATCCGCTTATTGATCGTGCCTCGGCCGTGATCCTGGCCCATAATCACCCAGCCGGCGCGCTAAAGCCATCCGAACAGGACATTGAAACGACACAGCGATTACAGCAGGCCGGGAAAATTATGGGCATAACCGTACTGGATCATATCATTTTCAACAGTACGGAATATTTCAGCTTTTTAGAGAGTGATATTGGGTTTTAAGGTTCGCCCTGGAACAAGGCGGTAAATGCAAACAAACAGAGGAACACATACACGAATGTTCGGAACATCCTAAACTATTCAACTTAATTCATGATGTGCAATATGTTATTCGGGTTACATGCCGAGAAAATCACGAATGGATGCTCCGGGAGCCTTGCACCATATTATTATTGTCAGTGGATAGGTACAGACCACGTGTCTGCGCCTGCCTGTGCGCCTGCCTGTGCGTTGCACGCAGACAGGTATCCGAACGCAGACAGGTGCATCGCACAGGCAGGTCGGCAAATCAGTAATTCGAGGCGAGAAGAAAGCAAAAGCTAAAAAAATATTCGCTAACCGGCAAATAAGTTTAATACGTCCCTTTATAGGCCCATCGTTGACTTGGCGGCTGGTGATGCGGAGCGAACCCCTGAGAAGCGAGGAATAACATGAAACTCATATTTTATAATTTATTGGTGCTATTGGTCGTTTTCGCATTATCAGACAGTGCTGCACTGGCAGATGAGAACCGTGAGAATCGCGTCAAACTCTACATGGCAGATGGTCAGGTTCGTTCGCGTCCCGTTAGAGTCTATGTTCCTGAAATAGAGATCACTCGCGATATGAACCCTAAACTATGCCTGGTTCGGCTACATGCAAAGCAAAAAGACACGATTGGATGTCGTGGTACATTGTATTCACCTTTTGAAGTGGCTGCACACCAGGTGTGGGTTGATGAAAGTACAGGAAACAAGGTAACAAAAACGGCGACACTTCTGCTGTTTGACCTAAAAAAGGTTCCAATAGATTTCTACATGACTGGAGCTCGTGTGCTGCCTGTTTTGCGCTGGATAGAGCCAATGGGGACAACATCTGAGAAAGCACGTGAGTTTGCCGCTGTCAGTGAGCGAGAGGTCTACCTAAGTAATGGGATTGGAGCGTTTCTGTGGACGATTTTTATAGTTCTGTTTTTTCTCTTAATTGCATACTTGTTGACAAAAAAGGATGCCGAAAAACTCCTGGGACTTGTGACTATGAAAAATAGCATGTCTATGTCCCTGACCCAAATGGCCTTATGGACAATTGCCACAGGGAGTGCGGTGTTATATTTTGGCATCATGCGGCTTGAGGTTCCTGAAATCCCGGACAACCTTGTGTTGTTGATGGCGTTTGCTGCTGGGACAAGCACAGTCGGTCACTGGCAAACATATAGATGGCGCCGTTTGAAATCTGAAAAAAAAAGATCTAACAGTAATTGCAACCTTCAGAAAAAGGAAGCGAAGAATGCGAAGAATAAGAAGGGATCCCCGAAGGTGCTCAATAAGCTTCAGACATTGCTTATGGTTGATGTAGATGGTAATATTAAACCTTCACTTGCAAAGGCTCAGATATTGTTCTGGACCATGCTTACACTGATATTGTTTGTAGTAAAAAGCATGTTGGAGGGGCAACTCTGGGATGTACCAACACAACTAGTTGCTTTGATGGGAGTCAGCCAACTAAGCTTCTTGGGACGTAACGAATTAGCGGTTCGGGAGGAGGCGAAAAAGGCTCCAGACGTCTCAAAACTTGGTTCAGCCGAAACGAAGGTAGACCAAGCCAAAAGCTAAACTCAGAAATAGCGCTTTGATGACATTAGGTACCAAAACCTAACCCATAGTTAAACGAAATAAGTCAGATAAATCTTATTGTCTAATTCCATCGCTGAACCGGACAGTTGCTCCGCTGCACTCTGCAACTGCCGGTTAGTTTGTGGATTAAGCGCAAAATAATTCACCTCTTCAATGAAAAATGAGGCTTAAACTGAGTTCAATATAAAAAAACAAAATGGCTATACGGAGGTGATTGATACCCTGAATAAACGCTATAACGAAATATTGTTATGCTCTACAAAAAATGACTCTACAATTACTTCCCAACCACCAATAACCCCCTTGTGAACAATAAGGAGGAAAAAACATGAACGCTTCTTATAAGTGCAAGATAGAAAATTGGAGCACATCAACCATCCGAAATCTAAGCAGTTTCAGGAACAGCCGATTCTTAATTTTCATCTTCAGCGTTTTTCTTACCGTCTGCTTGTCCGCTTGCTCTACCGTTGGTCCCAAAGCGTTTACAAAGTTTAATACAGCCGCTAACGGAATAACCGCAATAGATGCTGCTCTTCACTCTCATACCTTAATGGTTAAAAAGCGGGAGATGGAGGAGATATCAAAAGACCAGAAAGCAACCAATAACCTTGCTCTAAATTTTGACGTGGACGATCCATTCAAGTATGAGTTTAAGTTTACAACCGAGGAGAGAAAAGAGAACGAAAAAAGGAAGACCTCAGGAAATCAGAATGTGAATGGTACAGTAGTCATCGATAAGAAAGAACCACTATTTATCAAGTGGCAGAGGCTCGATTCTGGCCTGTCTGAATTAAACGCCTCATTTATCCAATACACCAGCCTATTGGTGGCATTGGCCGATTGTGAACTAATAAAGGCGGAAGATTTCGACAAACTGGCTACGGACCTCAACGGCAATTTAAGCAGTGCGTTGATAAGCCTGGGGGCAAAACTGGATGCATCGAAACTTGCCTTGTTTTCTACTGCCGCCAGCACTGCCGCGCATAAATATATCAGCTATAAGAGAAAGAAGTACCTGATAGACATTATCAACGACAACCAGAAGTCTGTAGACGCCTTTATCGAACATGCTCGAAATGCCGTTGAGATTCTCGCGGTAGAAATACAAGCCGAAAATCTGTGCTGCCACAAATCTTTGATTGAGCAATGGCGTACTTCCAGCACACCTGGCAACAAAAGGGCAATTGCCGATAAGATCTATGCCAACAGTAAAATTACCGGTATGACTTTGGACATGCTCAAGTCCCTGGACAAGACTTACAAGTCTTTGGCTATAACACACAAGAAACTTGCCACCAGCATAGAGAGCGGCCAGTTTTCCGCCGACGGTTTAATAGCGAATATAAAGCGACTGCAGAAACTCTATAAAGATCTGCAAAAGGCGAATGAGGAGGTAGATAAAGCTGCTGCTCAGGCTGCATAAAAATACAGATCACTGACTCTAACAATCTTATATAGGAGATACTACAATGCCTAACCCTAAGATCAATCGACGTACATTGAGGATACTGCTGGCGATAAAAAATAGAGCTATCGATGTGGAGGTCGATCTGCTTGTAGACGGAAAGGATGAAGAGGCGAAGAGGTTAGGTCTAACGATAGACAAGCTTGATGTAACCATCCGGGATCTAAGAGGAGCGATACTAGATGACTGGCTTGTCAAGGTTCCAAGCCTGCGTAAGGAATTGGCGAGAATGAGCGCGGAAGTACAAGAGGCCATCGATGATATCAAAGACGATATCGAAACTGCCCAAAGGGTTGTGAAACTGATCGGCCAGATCGACAAGGTTATTGGCTTTTTGAAACCGCTTCTTCTTTAGTGCCCCAATATGATTAGTCGGCCTCAGGGACGTACATTAGTTTATAAGTTGACAGGGTACTTGAACCAGCCCTTTCAAGTTAGTACTTTTATGTCATAACATGCTAAAAGAACAGTAAATATTTGTGCCAATGCTTTAATGGCAATAAGCGAAACCATTTTTTCTTTTCTTTATCACTTTAGATCTGGGGGTTTCTTATTCTAATATTAACACAAAAATGTTTGCCGGATTTATGAGTAACTTAAAATCCCTTTTTATTACAATTAATTAGCATGAGTGTAGTACTACCTTGAAAGGGCTTGGTACTTGAAATAGAGGGAATATAGGGGACACACTCAACTATTAAACTTGATTCTTGCCTGGGGGGATATGTTGTTCGAATTGCATGCCGGGAAAATTACGAGTAGATGCTCGCCCGTCCGCCTCACTTCGCTTGGCTGGAGGGCGGGCCTGAGCTCGCGACCCACCTGCCATGCATTAAATAGGTCCTATCCATTTTGTTAATTATGCTTGCAGGAACAAGGCGGCAAAACTAAGTCATGCGAAATAGAGGCATTGCGGGCAGGTGGCGGGCAGGCTCCGGGAGTCTTGCACCATATCATTACCGGGGGATCGGTACAATCCACTTATCTGCGCCTGCCTGTGCGTATCCGAACGCAGACAGGTGTATCGCACAGGCAGGTCGGCAAATCAGTAATTCGAGGCGAGAAGACAGCAAAAGCTAAAAAATATTCGCTAACCGGCAAACCCGCCTGCCATAGCTCATAGTTGTCCAGTTAGCAGTTAGCGAGTTTGCTCAGAAACACAGAGGAGTCTTCTTTGGAATGGGAATCAGGCATAGCGGGCAGGTAAGTTTATAAG
>JAPVVG010000084.1 GCA_028571455.1 Desulfobacteraceae bacterium
AAGTAAGAGGGCTGTTTAAAAATAATAAACAGGAGGTCAGCAACTCTGATCTGAGCCTATCAAATAATGTCAAAGAGGCTGCCGGTCAGTGCAGACTTTTAATTGAAAGGATAGGGGAGCCGTTTGCTTTGCCAAGGCTTATTGAAATATCTGAGAAGTGTGGAATGTCTCATCCATATTCAACGATTAACGATTTGATCCTGGCAGGATTTATTGTTCCTGATGGAAAAGGTTATTATGTCTGGAATCAAGATGAGCAAAAGAAGAATAACGCAAGCACAAAATAGGAGTGGTATTTAATCAATGGAAAATCTGTTAATGGAATTTATCTCTAATACCGGTTTTGCAATGGCCGACTATCGCCATATCATTATGATTACGGTAGGAATAATATTTATATATCTTGGAATAGCAAAGCATTACGAACCGCTCCTTCTTGTGCCGATCGGTTTTGGCATTCTAATCGGCAATATTCCTGTGTTTAAAGGGCTTGGTCTTAGTCTTTACGAAAGCAACAGTGTTTTGCATTATCTGTATTTTGGTGTAACATCCGGCACTTATCCATGCCTTATCTTTTTAGGGATCGGCGCGCATACCGATTTTTCAACAATGCTTGCACGTCCTGTGCTGATGCTTTTGGGGGCTGCTGCCCAGATGGGAATATTTCTTACCTTTTTAGGGGCCCTCGCTCTTGGATTTGCTCCAAAGGAGGCGGCATCCATAGGCATTATCGGAGGGGCTGATGGCCCTACAGCCATATTTCTTTCCGCAAAACTTGCTCCGCATTTGATAGGGCCGATTGCAGTAGCGGCATATTCTTACATGGCTTTAGTGCCGGTAATTCAACCTCCTATCATGAGGCTGCTTACAACACGCAAAGAACGGCTCATAAGGATGGAGGAACCTCGAGTTGTTTCAAAGAGGGAAAAGATTATTTTCCCGGTAATCGGTTTTCTGCTTTGCTGCTTCATCGCGCCGGCCGCTCTGCCGCTTCTTGGGATGCTTTTTTTCGGCAATCTTTTAAGGGAATGTCTGGTTGCGGAACGTCTGGCCCATGCAGCCCGAACTTCTATTATTGATACCGTGACAATATTACTGGGCATAACCGTTGGCGCCAGCACACAGGCCGATGTTTTCCTTACACCTCAATCTGTCGGCATCTTCTTCCTTGGCGCTACAGCATTTGGAATAGCAACAGCATCCGGTCTTCTCTTTGCAAAATTCATGAATCTTTTCCTGCGCAAAAAGATAAATCCTCTTATAGGCGCTGCAGGCGTATCTGCTGTTCCGGATTCCGCACGAGTTGTTCAGATGATCGGTCAGAAAGAAGACCCGACAAATTTTCTTCTGATGCATGCTATGGCGCCCAACATATCCGGTGTTATCGGTTCTGCAATTGGAGCAGGAATTTTATGGAGTTTTTTAGGCGGCTGATAAAACTGGAAAAATGCCTTTAATAGTCTCGATGCCGAATAATTTCACCCTCGATTAAATAAATAACCTCTTCGGCAATATTGGTGGCATGGTCTGCTATCCGCTCAAGATGGCGGGAAACCAGGAGCAGGTTGATCAGATAACTCACACGATCCGGGTGCTCGCCAATAGCATGTTTGACCACATCATAGGCTTCATTCAGCATATTATCCACCTCATCATCTAAGTTGCAAACACGAAAAGCGAGGTCCACGTCCATGTTCACAAGTGCATCCAGGCTCTTCTTGAGCATGGATTCGCTCTTTTCCGCCATCAGAGAATGGTTGAAAGGGATATCAAGCCGTTGACGTTTGGCAATAACCTGTACCCGTTCTGCGATGTTCACCGCCTCATCAGCGACCCTTTCCAGGTCATTGTTAATCTTGATCACAGCAATGAGAAACCGCAGATCCACGGCAACAGGCTGATGCAGAGCCAGTATTTTCAAACATTCTTCCTCCACTTCCACTTCAAGTTCATCTATCTCGTAATCGCTCTTAATGATCTTCTCTGCAAGATTCGCATCTCTTAACTCCACGGCCTTGATAGCCATGCGAACACGCTCTTCAGCCATGGTGCCAAGCGAGAGAATCCTCTTTTTTATTTTTTCAAGTTCTCTTTGCAAATGTATGGTCATGATAATTCCTCCGTTTATTCGAGGTATATTACTTCTTATTCGCTTAAAAAAATGGCTAAAAGTTTAATTTTTCGTTCCCATGCTCCAGCGTGGGAATGCATACCATATGGGTTGCCACGCCGGAGCATGGGAACCATGCAAGAACCGACACCAAAAAAGTGTAAACTGGCAAATGAAGGATGCCCGAGTTGTTCTTGATTTATCTCAATTTTAAAATAATTTGAAGAGCGAAGCGACATCATTATTCGATGTTGGACGTTCGACGTTCGATGTTGGACGTTCATCTTTTTTCGTTATGCTTGATTTTTGTTGCCATACCACATTAAGCACAATATGTTGTGGTTGGTAATTAAATAATACACAACTTTTTTAAGCGAACGCTAAAATATTATCCGAATCTGCCGGTGATGTAATCTTCTGTCTGCTTAAGTTTTGGCCTTGTGAAAATGGTATCTGTTACATCGGTTTCGATAAGTTTTCCCAGGTAGAAAAAGGCTGTTATATCTGAAACCCTGGCAGCCTGCTGCATATTATGTGTAACTATAATGATTGTATATGTTTTTTTAAGCTGGTGGATTAATTCTTCGATCTTCTGGGTGGCGATGGGGTCCAGAGCTGAGCACGGCTCATCCATAAGGAGAACATCCGGCTTAACAGCCATGGCCCGTGCTATGCATAGCCGCTGCTGCTGCCCTCCTGACAGGCCAAGGGCAGATTCATGTATTCTGTCTTTTACTTCATCCCACAACGCGGCCGCTTTAATGCTCGTTTCCACCTGCTGTGCTATATAAGCTTTGTCCTTAATACCGTTTACACGCATGCCGTAAGCCACATTTTCAAAAATGCTTTTTGGAAAAGGGTTGGGCTTTTGAAATACCATACCTATTCGACGACGAAGTGAAACAACATCCACATCTGGATCGCAAATATTCTGTTCATTCAGCAGGATCCTTCCCTCGACGCGACTGTAAGGGATCAGGTCGTTCATCCGGTTCAGGCAGCGCAGCATGGTGCTTTTTCCGCACCCGGACGGGCCGATAAGAGCTGTTACCTCATGGGCATAAACATCCAGCGAAATATCTGTCAGCGCCTTAAAATCTCTGTAAAAAAAATTTAACTCTTTTATTGCGATTTTTAATGATTTTTCCATAGTCCATCTCAATCAATGCCGCTTGTAACTACTCAGGTAGATAGGCTGTAGGCTGTTAGGCTGAAGGGGTCAGAAGAGCACGATTGCCGTACTTTGGCGGAAATATCTGATTCTTGCAGCAAATATGGCTTTTAAATGCGCTTTTTCCTAACAGCTTACAGCCTAACAGCCTTCAGGCTAATAACCTGAGCAGTTACTGTCGTTTTTGTAATCGCGCCCTGTAAATTATTGCCATAAGGTTCAAGCCCAGAACAAGGACGATGAGCACAAGGGCTGTCCCGTACTGGAGATGGCGGGTTGCCTCGATTTCAGTGCCCGCGGTTGCCAGGACATATATATGATAAGGAAGCGCCATGATTTCATCAAAAATTGAAGACGGCAGAGAAGGCGTAAAAAAGACTGCCGCAGTAAACATAATAGGCGCTGTTTCTCCCGCTGCTCTGCTGAGTCCTAAAATTCCCCCGGTAAGGATGCCGGGCAGGGCCGTAGGCAGGACTACCCGGTAAATGGTCTGCCATTTTGTCGCTCCAAGTCCGAGAGATGCTTCCCTGTAAGTTTCCGGAACAGCCCGGAGGGCTTCCTCGGTAGCCCCTATAATAACGGGAAGTGTAAGAACGCCCAGAGTAAGTGCGCCTGCAAGAATACTTACGCCCATCTTAAGATAAACCACAAAAAATGCCAGGCCAAAAAGACCAAACACCACGGAAGGCACGCCGGCCAGGTTGTTTATTCCGAGACGAATTATGCGCAATGCCCGGCCTTGAAAAGCATACTCGTTAAGATAGATTGCTGAAGCAACGCCGATGGGAAGGGCCGCAATAATTGCGCCCAGGCTTAAGCAAACGGTTCCGATGATACAGGGCAAAATTCCACCCCTGGTCATGGAATCCATGGGCGGTTGTGTAAGAAATGTCCAGGTAATGGCTCTCCATCCTCTTGCAACTAAAAAATAGAATATGATCAACAGGGCAATGCCGTTAATGGCAGCAGACACCCTGAAAAAACCAAACATAATAAACTGTGACAGTTTACGGCGTTTCTGGGTGCGGTTTAAATTTTTATACATAACCAGGATATCCTTTAAAGGGTTGACGCGCCAACCTGTTTGTATTTATGAGAGATATGATCCGCTGCCAGGTTAAAAAGCAGAGTGAAGAGAAATAAAACGACTGCCGTTGCAAACAGGGCATGGTAATGATCCCCCCTGAAAGGGGCTTCCGCCATTTCTGCGGCTATGCTTGCGGGCATGGGCCTGACCGGATCAAACAGAGAAGTTGGAACAATGGCAGCGCCCCCTGCAACCATGAGCACCACCATGGTTTCTCCGATAGCTCTGGACATGCCCAGGATAATTGCAGTTGTGATGCCGGAAAGGGATGCAGGCAGGATAACCCGTGATATGGTTTCCCATTTGGTGGCGCCGAGGGCCAGGGAAGCCTCTTTAAGCTCTGTGGGCACGCTGAAAATAGCATCTTCCGAGATGCTGCAAATAGTCGGGATAGACATAAAAGCCAGCATCAATGATGCATTAAAAAGATTCAGGCCTGTGGGAACATCAAAGACCTCTTGAAGAAATGGAGCTATTATTACCATTCCGAAAAAGCCTATTACCACAGAGGGGAGAGCTGCCATAAGTTCCACAACCGGTTTGACCCATTGCCGTACACTGGCGGAGGCTGATTCTGCCAGGTAAAGGGCTGTCAGTACTCCCAATGGAATGGAAATTAAGGAAGATACGCCTGTTACGGATAGGGATCCGATAATAAGCGGAAAAATTCCGAAATCCGGGGGCTCATCAGTCGGGTACCAGTATTGCCCAAAAACAAAATCCTTAACCGAAACCTCTTTGAAAATGGGAAGACCTTCCATAAACAGAAAAATCGTAATTAATGCAAGGGTCGCTATTGAAGCCAGCGAAATACAGAAAAATGTGATCCTGATGATCTTTTCAGTTCTGTATCTGCTTTTTCCGGTATGACTGCTTTTTTCCACACTTTCTCCTTTACTTCATACAGGGTTCAGGAGTTCAAAGGTTGTTGTTTTCCCAGATTGAGGAGCGAAGCGACACCATCATTCAAAATTGGATGTTCGACCTGCCCGCAATGCCTTTGTGCCTTTGGGTGGTCTTGGTAGAATGTCCTGGTGTCTCGGCCCGGTGACAATGATCATGCCGCCATCGTTTGTGATGCATGGCAGGCGGGTGTTCGACGTTCATCCCTTTGGATTGTTGATTTTCTCGTTCCCATGCTCCAGCGTGGGAATGCATACCATCCGCTATAAACCGCTCAGTTTAACCTTGAACATTTGAACCGTGAACGGTTACTACAATGGCATCAACCTCTGAACCTCTGAACCTTTGAACTGTGAACCCTTTTAACCTAACTTGCGTGTTTGTTTTTTAATACAAAGGCACATACCCTGCTTCAGATACATATTTTTGACCTTTTTCAGGATGCACTACAAAGTTGATGAAATTAAGGGTATCGCCTTTTGGCCATCCCTGCGTGAACATGTAGAGCGGTCTGCTGATGGGATATGTCCCGTTCAGAGTTGTTTCCACCGACCCCTCGATATTGTTGACACTCAAGGCTTTAACGGAACCGGTCATATAGCCTAGACCGATGTAGCCGATGGCATTTTTGTTATGTGCAATGGCCTGGACAATAGCTCCGTTGGAAGCCTGGAGAAGCGCCCTGGGGGAAACTCTTTCCTTTTTCATGACTTTCTTGTACCAGACCTCGTATGTCCCGGAAGAGGTGTCACGGGAGATAATAACAACCGGTCTGTCAGGCCCGCCAATCTCTTTCCAGTTTTTTATTTTACCCATATAGATGTCTTTAAGCTGAGCCATGGTGAGGTTCATTAAGTTATTGTCTGGATGCACCACAGGCACGATACAGTCGTAAGCCACTGCAAAAGGAACCGGATATCTACCATTTTCAACAGCCAGCTTTACTTCCTTTTGTTTGATAAAGCGGGAGCTGTCAGCAATATCAGTAGATCCATCAATGAGCGCCTTTATCCCGTTGCCTGATCCGCCCCCTGAAATGGATATCTTTACATCAGGGTTGTCTTTCATATAAACTTCAGCAACCTTTTGAGCAATGGGCAATACAGTTGTTGAGCCTTTAATTACTATCTTTCCGGCCCATGCAAAATTTGTTGTAAAACAAATGGTCAGAGCGATTACTGATATTAAAAGAGTTCTTAATTTCATTTTTTTACCTCCAAGTTTGATGCGTTAAACGTAAAATACGTGTAACTATTCAGCCGCCGATCTACGCTGATCATCACTGATATTTTTTCTTTTATTGTAATAGTTCAGCCATAAAGTCAGCAAGATATATAATATAATTCTTGATGTTCTGTGATTTCTTTGCATTTAAACTTATCTGCGTTCATCTGTGCCTGCCCCGTAGGTCAGATGATCGTACTGGGGTGAATCTGTGGCCAAAAATTTATAAATACATCAAAATTGTTAGATTCGTGTTAGAGTTGTGTTAAGATTCGGTTAATGTCCTTTTATAACTACCTTTTACAATCACCTCCTTTTCTTTATAAAAATGTTTTTCATTCTGTGTGTTTTACCCTATGCAGCGATCTGTTTCGAGCGCACTAAAGTGTTTATACAGGGATTGTTAGGATTTGATTGGAAAAGGAATAGGAGTTTGTTCGAAAATTATGGGCCGCTTCTCAAAAATTAAAAAGCAGACCCCCTTTTTTGTCAAAGTATTTGCTTTTAAAGCGAATAAAGGTATAATTATTTTTGGGAAACACTCAAAGAAGACAGTATAGACGCTCAACACCTTTCGATTTTAAAAGGATATTATAATGCCACGCATCTTCGACAACATAGAAACAAGCCTTCTTCCCGCTCTCCAGGAAACACTTGAACTATCCGATCGTGCGGACTTTTGTGTAGGATATTTCAACCTTCGCGGCTGGAAAGAATTAGATTCATATATCGAGACATGGTCTGGTGGGAAAGACCATTGTTGCCGCCTTCTCGTGGGAATGCAGAAGTTGCCTCAGGATGAATTGCGGGAGGTAATGAGGCTTTCAAGAGCCGATAGCGGCATGGACAACCAGACGGCAATTCGTCTTAAGAAAAAATTAGCCGAGGAGTTCCGGGATCAACTGATGGTCGGCGCTCCTACAAACGAAGACGAAACCGGCCTGCGCCGGTTAGCCGCCCAGATTAAAGCAAAAAAAGTTGTCGTTAAATTGTTCCTTAGACACCCTTTACATGCAAAGCTATATCTGCTTTTCCGCCCTGATCCGGTCAATCCCGCCACAGGATATCTCGGGAGCAGCAATCTGACTTTTTCAGGCCTGTCAAGGCAGGGTGAATTAAATATAGATGTGCTTGACCATGACGCGTGTAAAAAACTCGCTCAATGGTTTGATGATCGCTGGAATGATCGCTGGTGTATCGATATCTCAGATGAGCTGGTCCAGATTATTGGTGAAAGCTGGGCGCGTGAAGAGCCGATCCCTCCTTATCATATATATATTAAAATGGCATACCATCTCTCGCGAGAGGCTCGTGCGGGTCTTTCCGAGTTCCGGATTCCACGGGAGTTCGGTCAAAAACTTTTTGAATTTCAAAAAGCTGCTGTAAAAATCGCCGCGCACCACATCAATAAGAGAGGCGGGGTTCTGATCGGTGATGTGGTTGGCCTCGGTAAAACCCTCATGGCAACCGCTGTTGCGCGTATCCTTGAGGATGATCTGGGTCTGGAAACATTGATCATCTGTCCCAAAAATTTAGTATATATGTGGAAAGACTATCGCGATCAGTATCGCCTTCGCGCAAGGGTACTTTCTATCAGCCAGGTTATCAGCCAGTTGCCGGACTTGAGGCGATTCAGGCTTGTTTTAATAGATGAAAGTCATAACCTGCGCAACCGTGAAGGTAAACGCTACCATGCGATACAGGAATATATAAACGAAAATGAGAGTAAGGTTATTCTTCTCTCAGCTACACCATATAACAAAACCTACCTTGATCTATCCAACCAGTTGCGCCTTTTTGTTCCCGAAGACAAAGAATTAAGCATCCGGCCTGAACGATTGTTAAAGGATATGGGTAAGATTGAGTTCAGACGTAAGCATCAGTGCCCCATACGTTCTCTGGCTGCTTTTGAAAAGAGCGAATATGCAGATGATTGGCGCGAACTCATGCGCCTTTTCCTTGTAAGGCGCACCAGGAGTTTTATTCAGGATAACTACGCGGAAACCGATCCTGAAAACGGGCGCAAATACCTCACATTTGAAGATGGAACTCGATCTTATTTTCCCGTGCGTGTGCCAAAAACGGTAAAGTTCAAGATCGATGACAGGGATCCGGATGATCAGTATGCAAAACTTTATGCCTCGGATGTAGTCGATACAATCAACAGCTTAAGACTTCCTCGCTACGGATTAGGTAATTATGTAAAGGAATCCCACCGAAAACCGCCCACCCAATCTGAAATCAGAGCGTTGAACGATCTTTCCCGCGCAGGGAAAAGGCTCATGGGTTTTTGCCGCACCAATATTTTCAAGCGGCTGGAGAGCAGCGGGCAGGCATTTATTCTATCTATTGAACGACACATTCTGCGCAATTACATTTTTTTCCACGCAATCGAGCAAGGTCAGCCTCTTCCTATCGGTACCCAGGATGCCGGATTGTTAGATGCTCGCATTTTCGATGAAGATGCCGATGCAACGAGCATTACACCAGACCTGTTCGATAATGAAGATAATACAGGTGAAAATGAAATTGAGGAGAAGGGATCTCTGAAATTCGAGAAAGACTACAAAAATCGGGCTGCTGAGATTTATGCGAAATATGCCTTGGAATATAAAAACCGTTTCAGATGGCTGCGTCCGGAACTTTTTATCAAGGCTCTGGCAAACGATTTGCAAAGCGACGGAAACGCTCTTTTAAGAATGCTAAAAAAATGCGGCGATTGGGATTCGACGAAAGACACCAAGTTGGAAGCTTTGTATAAGATGATAGCTGAAAAACATCCCAGTGAGAAAATTATTGTTTTTACCCAGTTTGCCGACACTGTGCGCTATCTGGAAAAACACTTGAAACTCAGGGGTGTATCAAGGTTTTCAGGCGTGACAGGAGATTCGCCGGACCCAACAGCTCTTGCCTGGCGTTTCAGCCCGGAGAGTAATGAAAAACGCGGACGAATTAAACCTGATGATGAACTGCGGGTTCTCGTTGCAACAGACATCCTCAGCGAAGGTCAAAATTTGCAGGATTGCTTTATTGTGGTTAACTACGATTTGCCATGGGCCATTATTCGATTGATCCAGCGTGTCGGGCGTGTTGATCGAATCGGCCAAAACGCGGAAAATATTCTTTGTTACTCCTTTCTTCCAGCAGAGGGAGTGGAGCGTATCATCCGGCTCAGGGATCGAGTACGGGTAAGATTGCAGGAAAACGCAGAGGTTGTTGGTACTGACGAAGCATTTTTCGAAGATGACCGCAATGATCAGGCGGTAGTAGATCTTTATAATGAAAAAGCAGGAATTCTGGATGGGGATGATGATACAGAGGTCGATCTTGCATCCCATGCTTATCAGATCTGGAAAAATGCCGCAGATGCTGATCCAAAGCTTAAAAGAATCATTCCTGCCATGCCTTCGGTGGTCTATTCCACAAAAGAGCTTAAATCAGAAAGCACAAAACCGGAAGGGGTTTTGGTTTATATGCGAACAGGTGAAGGAAACGATGCCCTTGCCTGGATTGACCAGAAAGGCGGCAGTGTGACGGAATCACAGTTTGAAATCCTTAAAGCGGCAAAATGCCGTCCGGATACAGCCGCCATTCCCCGGCATGAAAATCATCACGAACTGGTAAAAAAAGGCGTTGATCTCCTGATTGAAGAAGAACGACACATCGGCGGCCAGTTGGGAAGACCCTCGGGCGCTCGGTTTCGCACTTATGAACGGCTTAAAGACTATGCAGGGGAAGTCGAAGGCACGCTGTTTGAGTCAAGGGAATTGCTTAGCGCAATAGACGATATCTACCGTTATCCTTTGCGCCAATCCGCTATCGATACCCTGAACCGCCAGCTTCGAAGCGGCATATCGAATATGGCTTTAGCCCAACTGGTTATTGCGCTCAGAGAAGAAGACCGCCTCTGTCTTATTCATAAAGAGGATGGGGAAGTACGTGAACCGAAAATCATCTGTTCTTTGGGACTGGCAGAAAAAAACAGGTAGTAAAGCCATGGCAAGTCTAAAATATAATGAGGTAAAGAATGCGCTACTATTTTGAGTGGGATCCGGTCAAAGGGAACGTGAACATCCAAAAGCATAAGGTGAGCTTTCAACGAGCAGCGGAGGTTTTTAAAGATCCCAGTGCAATTTCTATTTTTGACATCGAACACAGTCACAACGAGGATCGCTGGATAACAATGGGTAGAGACTTCAGCGGAAGAATACTTGTTGTATCCCATACTTTTCGTAAGATTGATATGGATTCATGCAGGATTCGCATTATTTCATCGCGGAAAGCGACCAAGAAAGAAACAAAACAATACGAGGGGTGATACTAATGAAGGAAGAATATGATTTTTCAAAGGGCGAGAGGGGTAAATTTTTTCATCCAGACACCGAACTGTGTTTGCCGGTTTATCTTGAGCCGGATATTGCCGAATTTATGCGAAAACTCGCTGGGCAGAAAGACACAGATATTGAAAAGTTAGTAAATGATTGGCTCAGAAGAAATATCGGCCTAATAGAGACAATTCGACAGTAATTTCAATTCGTCAGGTCGATACATATTACAGGCAGCATTTTGCTAAAAAGGTCGAATAGACTATGCCTCTTAATCTTGAACAAACCAGAAGGCTCCTCCGGGAGTTTGACTTCAAAACCTTGTTTGTCGAAGAGTTAGGATGGGATCATTATACAACTACCCTTGATATTCCGGTTGACGGTCAGAACTTCGCACTTGGCGCTATTGCAGAAAAACGCGGCATAGTTGTTTTTGTGTGTGGGCCGGCTAACAATGGATCAATGCCTGATTACTCAATTCGGCGAAAGATTGAACGACAGGTTACAAAATCCCATCACGAGCATCTCATCATTTATCTCAATGCTGATAAGACCAGGCAGGTCTGGCAATGGGTGAAACGGCAGCCCGGTAAGCCTGCTCAATGCCGCGAGCACACCTATTATGCAGGCCAGTCCGGCGATTTGCTTATCCAGAAAATCGATAATCTGGCATTCAGCCTTGAAGAAGAAGAGCAACTGACCATTGTTGAAGTGGGCAGACGCGCTAAAAAGGCATTTGATGTAGAAAAAGTCACAAAGAAGTTCTACGACCGGTTCAAGACGGAGCACGAAAAGTTCTCGGAATTCCTGAAAGGCATTCCTGAAGAAAAGTTTCAGAGGTGGTACGTATCCGTCATGTTAAACCGCCTTATGTTTATCTATTTCATCCAGAAAAAGGGCTTTCTCGATAATAATACAGATTACCTGAGGTCTTGCCTGCGCAAGAGCAAAGAACACAGCAAAAACGGGTATTACAGGAATGTCCTCTGCCCCCTCTTTTTTGAGGGCTTTGCCAAAAAAGAGCAAGACCGCACCCCGGAAACAAACAGGCTTTTGGGCAAAGTGCCTTATCTTGATGGAGGTCTTTTTCAAAGGCACCAGATTGAAAATAGGCACGGCAAAGAGATTCAGATCGAAGATGCGGCCTTTGACAATCTCTTTTCCTTTTTTGATGAGTATAACTGGCACCTGGATGAACGTCCGCTCAAGGCTGATAATGAAATCAACCCGGATGTCCTTGGCTATATCTTTGAAAAATACATCAATCAGAAACAGATGGGTGCGTATTACACCAAAGAGGATATTACTGAGTATATCAGCAAAAACACCATCATTCCCTTTCTGTTTGATCAGTCCCAAAAGAAGTGCAAAATTGCCTTTGAAGGTGAGCAGTCTGTATGGCGGCTGCTCAAAGAGGAGCCTGACCGCTATATTTATGATGCTGTAAAAAAAGGAGTAAAATCAGACCTGCCCGAAGAAATCGATGTCGGGATAAAGAATGTTTCAAAGCGCATCCAGTGGAACAAGCCTGCGGCTTCAGAATATGCTCTGCCTACCGAAATCTGGCGGGAGGTGGTGGCACGGCGACAGCGTTACGAAGAAGTCTATGACAAACTTGCAAGGGGTGAAATCAGTTCCATCAACGATCTTATCACCTATAATCTCGACATCCGCCAGTTTGCCCAGGATGTGATTGAAAACTCTGAAGGCCCTGAACTGCTCCGCTCCATTTATTACACCCTATCAGGCCGGATACCGGAAAAGTCGAATGAGCAGTTTCAACCAGCGATAAGCGTTTTGGACCCGACCTGCGGGTCAGGCGCTTTTCTCTTTGCCGCACTCAACATACTTGAACCACTGTATGAGGCATGCCTTGACCGTATGCAGATTTTTATAGATGAACTGGAAAGCTCAGGGCAGAAACACCGCTCCGACAAATTCGGCGATTTCCGAAAAATCGTCAAACAGATAGAGGAGCACCCGAATCGCCGCTATTTTATCCTCAAATCGATCATACTAAGCAACCTGTACGGTGTGGACATCATGGAGGAAGCAACAGAAATCTGCAAGCTTCGCTTATTTCTCAAACTCGTTGCCCAGGTTGATAGTGTTGATAAGATTGAGCCGCTGCCGGACATTGATTTCAATATCCGGGCGGGAAATACTTTAGTCGGTTTTGCAAACAAGGATGAGGTAAGGGAAGCAATTACTACATCTGAAGCAGGTGTCCATAAGCAAACAGCCCTTATGTTTGGCGAAAAAGTTGATGCCTTGAAACAAATAGAGGAAAAGGCCGAGATTACTAACAGGGCATTCAAGAATTTCCGGCATATGCAAACAGGTTTCGGCATGGATACAAAAGGTTTTTCTGACGCCAAAGAGGAACTCAGCAGCAGGTTGAATGACCTTGCAGATGAATTGGATCGTTACCTTGCATCAGAGTATGCGATTAACCGAAACAACATACCTTCTGAGAAGAAATACAACAAAGAGTTCGCCCAATGGCGTAAAAGCCACCAGCCTTTTCACTGGTTTAGCGAGTTTTATGGGATTATTAATGAAGGCGGGTTTGATGTGATTATTGGGAATCCGCCGTATGTGGAGTATAGTAAAGTAAAAAAGGAATACAAAATTAGTGGGTTTAAGACAGAGAAATGTGGCAACCTATATGCACATGTTATGGAAAGATGCTATTCACTTGCAGCCAACAGTGCTTGTGAAGGCTTCATTATTCCTACAAGTTCTATTTCAACTGAACGTATGCGCCCACTACAAAATATTCTATTGAAGACCCGATTTTTGCATTCCACGTTCGGGTTCCGCCCCTCCAAGCTCTTTGAAGGTGCTAACATAAGCAATATGCATCTCAGTATAGTTCTTGTTGATCATTCATTAAAAAGAGAAATTAAGGCATTACATCATATCAAATGGAATTCAGAATTCCGTCCCTTTTTGTTCAACTGCTTACAATCATATACATCGACCTCTAAGTTGATTATTGAACGTTTTAATAAAATACCGAGACTTTCAAATGGCCTTCACCTTTCAGTAATAAAGAAGTTATGCCAAAAATCTCCTGCCAAAAATAATTTTTCGATTAGCAATCATAAAGTATATTACCGGACCACTGGTGGATTACATTATAGAGTCTTTACCCTCTTTCCGACACAATCCAGAAAGGAGTCATCTGTTGCGTTAGACTCTCTCTCACACCGCAATATTATATTTTGCACCTTTTCATCAAATCTGTGGAATATGTTCTATTATACTTTTTCTAATTGCTTAGACGTGGCACGTTTTGAAATTGAGTATTTTCCAATTGGATTAGACGAAATGGATGATTTTTTATTAAGGGAATTAAACCCTCTTGCAATGAAACTTGACAAAGATATTAGAGCACATGCCAACATGCGTATTCGGCACTACCAAAGGGAAGGCGACGTTAAATGCTATACAATTGAATTGCGAAAATCCAAACCGATCATCGACGAAATCGACCGCGTTCTTGCAAAACACTATGGATTCACCGAAGAAGAACTCGACTTCATCATCAACTACGATATCAAATACCGAATGGGATTGAGCTGAGAGATGGATATAATTAATTTGAAGAAAGACAGCCCGAATTATCCGTCAGCATTGAAGCAGCACTTGGGTAAAGACACGCCGAATGACATCACGGCCATAGGGAACCTCGACATCCTCCACCATAACTCAACAGCCTTTTTTTGCTCAACAAAATGTCCGGGCGATTTGATAGTAAAAACCTATGACATTGCGCAAATTTTAAGGGATGCCGGCATGACAGTCATCAGCGGATTCCATTCGCCCATGGAACGTGAATGCCTCACAATACTTTTACGCGGCACTCAGCCCGTCATCATCTGCCCTGCCAGAAGTATAAACAACATGCGGATAAATAAAGAATATAAAAAGCCCCTGAAAGATGGACGGCTGCTTTTTCTCTCCCCATTTAACGAAAACCAACGGCGCATTTCCGCCAAGAGATCCCATTCCCGCAATCTATTTGTCGCAGCCCTGTCTGCCGTTATTTTCGTAGCCCATGCCGGCACCGACAGTAAGACAGAAGCGTTTTGCAAGGAAATCCTCTCCTGGCAAAAACCAATTTATACCTTTGAAAGTGATTATAACAAGAACCTTACCAAAATGGGCGCGCGCCCTGTAAATATGGACAATGTTTCCGGCTGGGCAAAGTTATTTGCAGCATATAATGAATAACCGCTGAAGAGAACGGCATGTTATCCACTCCTTCACGTTGTAAAAAATGGGAGACCGGAACGTCTGTTTGCAAATTGGTTGTCGGCTTAGCATATTAATGATATTATATTTTTTACGGTGCCATCAGCCAGAACAGATTGGAAAAGATAGCTAATCTGCTCTAACAGGTAACTTATTTGCTAATGGACGTTTCCCTGGCTTTGTCCTGAGTTTTCCCCAAAATGATAATCTTTAATAATACGACCAGAGGCTGATGTCTTTTTAAAAAATGAATGGTTCTTTCCTTGATTTATCCATATTTTGATGATAGAAATTTATATGTTTTAATTATTAACACAAATGAAAGGGATTTTCCAAAATGGGTGATAAGGAAGATCGAAAAAAAGCATTAAAAGAATGGTTCAAGGGACAAGACAAATGGAAGACCATAAAGGAGTTTTCAGAAGCCCAGGAGGTTAAAATTAAGTATAGTACAATGAAAAAATATTTCAGTCTTGGTAGAATGCCATTCTCACAAAATCGAGAAAAACTTTATCAAGTTACTAAACTTAAATGCTTTGAACCTGAAGAAAGAAAACCAACCGAACCTATATCAATTCAAATTGAACCCGAAGTTGAGAAACCAATCCCATTTGCTCCTCGGCCTATGGCGCAAACGATTGTGCCTTCCTTAGACGAGTTATTGAAAAAAATAGGTGATGATGTTGCGCAACGTAATAAAATTAAAGATTCTATACGACGTCTGAGAGGAGCTTGGTCTAATGATAATTTTGATGCTGTTGGCCGAGTAATATCTAGCAAAAACATGCAGAGTTTTCCCAGGTTTTACCCAGAAGGTGAAATCATGGTAGAAAAAATAAAGATTTGTTTAGAACTAGGCATGGATGAAAAGATCAATAGAATCGAAATGCAACTTAAGAAGTATTGTAGCGATAGTAAGATTAAATTACATGGGAGATCTCCAAAATATATTATTGATCATCTTATTAATGTTGAATTTAACCGCAAAAAAAATACAGCTAAAGTGGGAAATGTATATTTACAAAGCCTGGATTGGGGAAAAATCCAAGAGGGCATTGAAGAAGAACGGAAAAGAGTGTGGGGGAGACCTTTTGATCATTCTAAGTTCTATGATGATATAATTCTTTTTTATGAAAAAATTGCTGATTATGAGCGTAATCCCACAGGATGGGTTCGCTTGGCGGATATCTATCAATCGTTAAAAACCGAGATCGCAAAACGGAATCCTGATTGGAAATCAAAGAAGCGATTAGTGGCCTATTACAAAGACGAGTTTAGCGCTGATCTTTCCAAGTTCTGGATGGCTCAAAATAGCAGTGATAAAGGGAATAAACAAATTGAGTTTAGTGCGATTCGTGATTCAAGGCTTGCTTTTAAAGTAATACTCCCTGACGGGTCTACTGCTTCTTATGGTTTTATCCGCCCCCAAAGACGTTAGATAATCTCCAATAGTTGAGAACGGTTAAGTAAAATGGAAAAACATTTTGAAAACTTAAGAAAATACCTTCGTGAGGAATTTAAAAGAATACCCCATCCTTTTGATCCTGCAGATTCCTCAAAAACCCATCAGTTTGAAAATATAGAAGAAATTGTCGAGGCCTTTCTTAAACTATTAGAGTTTGATTGTTCAGAAGAGCGGCTACAGGCAATTGCTGCTGATTTTATTGGCGCATTTGATGCGTTTAATAACGCAAAATATACTGAAACAGGTAAGAGGAGTTCCGCTGTTGAAAAGATGGTAATGAGGTTTGAGCCTTTTTTAAAGAAACTCGCTTATTATAAGTATCCTGGAAAGGATGTTTGGCACCAAAGCTTTAGTAAGACAGGCTTATTAAAAGATAAAGTTATTATTCCCTTCAAGTCGGACATTAACCGGAAGCAATTGAATTATTGGCGGGAACAATTAGTTTGTGAGGCCGTTATTCGGGATACTTTTCAATTGCGGCACCCTGCTGCTCATGAAGCCTGGAAAAGAAAATCTGCAGAAATAGACAGATATGCCAGATCAGTCTTGGCTTCTTACCTTTTTGTGGTTTCAGATGAAGAAAATCTGCGTTTAATCAGAAATCTGGGTAGGGGAGAAATTACTCCAGAAATTGGTAAAAATATTATTAGTTGTCTATCTAAAGGCGTCCCAGCTGACGAAGAAGTTAGGCTATTTAATGTGGGTAGAGAACCACTCATTGAATACTTTGAGAAAAAACTTCAAGAGGTTAAGGAAGCGGGGATTTTTGATGTCAAATTTATTAGTGCAGGCTATGGTGAAGGGAAAACCCATTTTATTGATCTAATCCGGAAAATTGCATTCGACCTTAATTTTGTCGTATCAAAAGTAGATTTACATCGTCGACATGTCCCCTTTGATAAGTTTGAGCTTGTTTATCAGCAAATGATGCAGAAGCTTGAAACCCATGAAAATAGACCAAATGGACTCGAAAAAATCTTACAACACTGGGCTTCAACTAATTTAGACAAAACTGATAACGAACTTTTTCTAATCTTCCAACAGATTCCTATAAATTACCCGGATCTCAGAACTGCTTTGCTCCAATATGCAATAAACCATAATAATAATTCGCACTTTAAATGTAATGAGCTGATAGGATGGTTTTATGGAGATAAGACCAATGCAGCCTTTCGCAGGGAATATCATATAAATCACCCTATTGGCCCTACCAACGTTTCAGACATACTTCACGATCTCATTTCGTTCTTCAGGTATCTTGGATATAGCGGTTTTGTTGTAATTTTCGATGAAACAGAAGCCATTACACACCTAACCCGTATCAGCAATAGAGACCTTGCCAATGAAAATATTAGACGTATAATTGACAATCCCAAAAGTACAAAGGGGTTTTATTGTGTATTTACATCAACTCCTTCTTTCTTGAGTGGAGACCATGAAAGGGGAGCACAAACTTATGATGCCCTTTGGAGAAGAATTCGGGATCCATTCGCTGGATTTAAGAGAGCCTCTCTTGATTCTGTGATGATTGAGCTTCCTGAGTTAACTGAAAAAGAATTATGCAACTTGGGTTTAAAACTAAAAGAAATTTTTGAAATAACAGAAGGCAAACCCATTCCCCAAATAAGACAGATTCATATGCAAGCATTGGCAAATTACATCAAAACAAGGGCTGGTGGAAGGGTAGCTACTTTCGTGAGAAGTACAGTTAACATATTACAAGAATCAGTTGCAAAAGGCGACAATTTTGACTTTAATGACTCATATGAATTTATTACTGGTAAGGTGATCCAAGAAGAGAAAAACAAAAGAAGCCGCTGATTGAATTTTACTTATCAATGCAAAAAAATGACACAATTTTAGAAGAAATAATACAACAAGCTGTAAGTAGAGGTTATTTTGCAATAAACGAATATCCAGGGCTTAGACTAAGTGTACAGCAGTTCAAGGATCTTGGTCAAAATTTAACCCAAAAAGGCATACCTATCCATTCCTACCAACAGGATAAATCTCTTAACAAAACACAGGCAATAGACATCATAAATTCTCTACGAAAAGGTGTTGTTCCTTCCACCAATTTAAAAAATTTTACAGTGAGTCGGGAAGATTTACTGTCAAAAGTCAACAAAAATCTGAAAGAAGTGGCTTATGGCAAGTCTATTGTGAGGTTTATTAATGCAGACCTTGGACAAGGGAAAACTCATTTACTATATCTCTTGAGAGAATTCGCGTTTGAGCAAGGTTTTGCGGTAAGCCTTGTAACACTCAATCAACAAGAATCTCCCCTACATAAATTTCTGGAAGTTTATCACAAAATCATGTGGGGAATTAGAACTAAAGAGAAAACAGCCCGCCCGGCTCTAGATAATATTTTAGACAGGTGGCTAAACTTGATGAGGGACAAAAGCCCCGATCAAGTAAAACGATTGATACAACGTGTCCCGGATAATGTAAAAAACGTACTTGTTGCTTACCATACTGTTACTAATCCGATAAGTCCTAATAGATTGGTAACGTTCAAAAGTTGTGGCATCATGATATTTGAACCCCTTCGATCTGGATATTAAAACAGCCTTTGATGCCCAGCTTTTCTTTCCAGTATAGTTCCCATTCATCCCGAGAATACTGTCTTATCATGATCATCT
>JAPVVG010000085.1 GCA_028571455.1 Desulfobacteraceae bacterium
AGATAGCTTTGCAATTCTGGAAATATAATCTATCTCAACAGCGGTAAATGCCTTGATGGTTGCATTCGGCCGGATCTCTTTAATGGTTTTTAACAGATCGATATAATAATCAAACGGGAGGGAAGGGTTAAGGCCGCCAACAACATGTAATTCGCGAACAGGTTCGTCGATCCGTTCCAGAAGTTTTGCTCTGACATCATTAATTGAGAATGTAAAGGCGCCATTTTCTCCTTTATCCCTGGAGTATGCGCAAAACAAACAGCGATTTGTACAGATGTTTGTGTAATTTATATGCTGGTTGTATACATAATAGGCTTTGCCATCATGTTTTTTGCGGCGCACCATGTCTGCCAGATGTCCGACACCTATAAGATCATTGCTTTTATACAAGATAATGCCGTCTTCAGGGTCAAGGCGAACTCCAGCCCCAATCTTTTCTTTTATTTTATACAACCTTTTATCTGAAAAAGACAGTTTCATCATAACTACTCAGGTTTTCAGGTTCACGGTTCAGAGGTTCACGGTTCAAGGTTCTTCGCTTTTCCAAATTTCTATTTTCTAATTTCCAGTATTCTTATTTGTCTCACCACAGAGAGCACAGAGACCACAGAGAAAAAAATCGCTTTTAATTTAAAATTCAACATTCAGAATTCAAAATTATTCCCTTCCTAACAGCCTTCAGCCTAACAGGCTAATCCCCTAACACCTAACAGCTAACAGCTAATTACCCCTCTTGCGTTATGATTAAAGAGGTTTCAACCTTCTTTTTATATGTGAAGATAAAGAAAAGAACAACTCCCAACAACATAATAATCGATCCAAAGGGAAATGCCAGCCGGAGGTCAAAAGCATCCATCATCAGGCCGGCAAAAAGCGATCCCGTCATCATTCCCATACTGTGCGCCATTGTTATCAGGCCCATGACCGATCCCATGGCTTTAGTTGTATTTCCTTTTAATATAGCCAGCGCCATGAGCGCCGATACTGATATGCCCCCTCCTAATCCAAAAAAGACATTTGCGAAAAACAGGCCCCTAAAACTCTCTGCCCATACAAACGAATAAAGGGCCAAGCTGATTATCAATCCGCCGGTTACAACCATGGCTTTTTTGTTAAGTCTATCCGCCAGATAACCCATCGGCATATGTAGCGATCCGCTGACAAAAACCCCTGTCATAACAAGAATCCCGATCGATGAACTGGAAAGTGAAAACTTCGAGTCCGCAAATACAGGCAGAAAACCCCATATCACCCCGATACATGCTGCATAGGAAAATCTGAAAGTAAAAAGTCCGGCAATATTTTTGTCCTTTAATAGCTGTTTCCAGTTTGCCGGTTTTGCTTTGCTTTGGATAATTTTTTCTGAACTTTTTGGGGGAAGTAAACAAGCGGATAATAAAAAGCCGGTAAATGCGAGAAGCCCCATACAGATAAATGAGGCATCCAGATTAAATCTGTCCTTTAGCGCTCCGCCGATAAGAGGTCCTAGACTCAGGCCGAAGAACATGGACATATTAAAGAGGCCCATGGTGAGCCCTTCTCTGTTTTCCGGTGTTATGTCGCCCACATAGGCCAGTATAACCGGCATCATCATGGCAGATGAGATTCCCTGGAAAAACCTTATTATGATAAGGGATTGGACATTATCTGCAAGCAGGAAAGCAAAGGAAATAAGGCTATATAAAAAAAGACCTCCAATAATAAACGGTTTGCGTCCTTTTTTATCTGAAAGCCCGCCGAAATACGGCAAAAATAATGTTCTTGAAAGGGAAAATACACCGAATATTAAACCGATATATATGCCGCTTGCGCCAAGATTATGGGCATAGACCGGAAGCAGAGGGACCACGATCCCAACCCCTGTGACTGTGGCAAATATTGAAAAGAACAGAGTCCCAAAAATTTTCTTATTCAGCTTGTTCATTCAGATATCTTTTGCATATCGGCCAGCACAGACTCGACAAGATTTCTTATTTCTGAAAGCCTTTTTTCAGACATGGCTTCAAAGCGCAGCACAAGGGCGGGCTGGGTGTTTGATGCGCGCACAAGGCCCCAGCCATCATCAAACAACACACGAACGCCGTCGATATCGATAACATTGTATTTTTCGCGAAAATATTCGGTAACTTTTTTAACTACGTTGAATTTTTTATGGTCAGGACATTCAACCCGTATTTCAGGGGTTGAATAGGTTTTGGGAACATCGGACAGAAGCTCCGAGATGCTCTTCCCTGTATCAGCCAGTATTTCGATAAGCCTGCAGGAGGCATATATTGCATCGTCAAAGCCCAAATATCGGTCGGCAAAGAACATGTGGCCGCTCATTTCGCCCGCAAACTCGGCTTTTTCCTCCTTCATCTTCTTTTTGATAAGGGAATGTCCGGTTTTCCACATAATCCCTCTGCCCCCGTGTTTTTCGATATCGTCATACATTGTTTTTGAGCACTTTACCTCTGATATGAATGTAGCGCCCGGTTTTCTCGACAGGATTTCCCTGGAAAAAATAATTATAAGCTGGTCGCCGAAGATCATATTTCCTTTTTCATCGATTACGCCGATGCGGTCGCCATCGCCGTCATAACCGATTCCCAGGTCGAGGCCTTTTTTCTTTACAAGGGCAATAATGTCTTTCATGTTTTTTGCGACAGTTGGATCAGCTTCATGATTCGGAAAGGTGCCGTCCATATCGCAGTAAATATCATGAACCTCGCATTTGAGATTTTTTAATATTGGCAAAGCCACCACTCCTGCGGTGCCGTTGCCGGCATCCACGCCGACTTTGATCTGTTTTGATATAGTTATATTTTTTTCAATATACTCCATATATGACGGAATAATATTTTTAGATGAAAGGGAACCCTTTCCCTGAGCAAATGAGTGCTTATTAATAATGGCAAGGATTTGCTGGATATCGGTTCCATGTATTGAGTCTAAATCGATGCAAAGCTTAAAACCGTTGTACTCTTTAGGATTGTGGCTGGCGGTAACCATTACGCCGCCTTCCAGCGCAAGGTACTTGATTGAGAAATAAAAGACCGGAGTCGGGCATACGTTGATATCGACTACACTGCAGCCGGTTGATATCAAGCCTTCGATGATTTTTTTTGAATACAGATCCGAAGTCAATCTGCAGTCGCGGCCCACGCTGAGATTTGAATGGCCGCGCTCTCTAAGGAATGTGCCGACCCCTTTTCCGATCAATACAACATCATCTTCGGTCATGTCCTTGCCGGCAATTCCCCTGATGTCATATTCTCTGAATATTTCTGAATTCATGGGAACTCCTTTAAGTGTTAAGTGTTAAGTGTTATGTAAACTAAAGTGCCTAAAGTGAGCTAAAGTGCCTAAAGTTAATGAGTCGCTACGCTTCTTTAATTAGAGTGTTAGAGGTTAAATATAATTTTGAGTTCTTAATTTTGAATTTTGAATGAAAGAAAACTGTTTTTAATTTAATCCGCCAGAGTGCTTTGGCGGACAACATTCAGAATTCAAAATTATTCCCTTCCTAACAGCCTTCAGCCTAACAGCCTAATCCTCTAATCCCCGACCCCTGATGAATTCATCTTTTTAATCACCAGATTAAAACCAAAATCCCTATCGCCCAGCAGTATGGCGCAAAAATTTGGATACGTCCATGTTTAACTATTTTAACCAGCAATTTCAGCGCCCAGTATCCCACAATACATGAAGTAAATGCGCCAAATAGTGTAACTTTTAAGGGAAGAATATGGGCCGATAAATGATTCAGGCTAAGTGCTGCGGCTCCCAGAATAGCCGGTATTGACAGGAGAAAGGAATATCTGGCGGCTGTTTCACGGTTTAATCCTAAAAAGAGTCCTACAGCAATAGTTGAACCTGACCTGGAAATTCCGGGTATTATGGCTATTCCCTGTACAAACCCTATAATTAAGGCATCTCTAACTGAAAAATTGTTAATGCTTTTGCAATCTTTTTTAACCCACCGTGTGCCCCACAAAAGTAAGCCGGTTATAATAAGCATAAAACCGACAAGAACTACAGAGGAAAAAAGGGTATCGGCAATTTTATGAAATAAAATACCGATAATAGCGGTTGGAATGGATCCTACAACTATAAGTATTGCCAGTTTTGCATCCGCATCTTCATAAACACTGTGGAAAGAGGCCCTTTTCTTTAACGCCAGAGCAATAAAATGCGCCAAAGAGATTATTATGGCCCGTATTTCTTTCCAGAAAAAAATTACTATAGCCGCAAGGGTTCCAACATGCACGCTGATATCAAAGAAAAGTTCAGGCTCCTTGAGTCCGAAAAGATTCTGAAAAATTACCAGATGCCCTGAACTGCTGACAGGCAGGAATTCGGTCAGCCCCTGAATTATGCCTAATATTATTGCCTGAAATAAATCCATATGAAAACAAGTCGCCTTTTTACCATTGAGCCCACGGAGAGCACAGAGAAAAGTCTATGAACTTATAAAACTCCAAATCTCAAGCATCAAATTACAAATAAATCCCAAATTTTAATATTCAATGACTAAAACATGTTTCCCTGGTTCCCATGCTCCTGCGTGGGAATCCGCCAGAGCCCTTTGGCGGATATACATTCCCACGCAGGAGCATGGGAACGAGAAAAACTTCAAGATCATATACGGGTTTGGGATTTTGAATTTTGGTCATTGTAATTTATTTGATATTTGTTATTTAGAATTTGCAATTTTTTACAAGCTTATTAACCTTTGAGAACGGCCATAGGCCTTAACTTTGCCACCTTTTTCGAAATTCCGGCCCCATGAACCACCTCAATCACCTGCGAAATATCCTTGTACGCATCAGGCATCTCTTCTGCAAGAGTGGATCTGCCGGTCCATCTAACAAGTATCCCTTTATCTTCCAGTTCACGCTGTATCGACCTTCCTTTGCTCGCCTTTTTTGCAGCCTTTCTGCTCAGAACACGTCCGGCTCCATGACATGTTGAGCCAAAGGTTTCTTCCATGGCCTTTTGTGTTCCTACAAGAACATAAGAGGCTGTTCCCATATCGCCGGGGATAATCACAGGCTGCCCCACAGAGCGATGTGCAGCACATAAGGCTTCATGGCCTGGCGGGAACGATCTTGTAGCCCCTTTCCTGTGAACACATGCCAACCGCTTTTCCCCATCTATAATATGAACCTCTTTTTTTGCTATGTTGTGGCAGACGTCATATACTAAGTTCATGGCAAGTTCATTCGGTCCGATGCCAAGCGTTCTTAAGAACACCTCGCGCGCCCTATGCATTAAAATCTGCCTGTTGGCCCAGGCATAGTTTGCGGCGCATGCCATTGCATTAAAATAGTTCATACCCTCTTTTGATTGAATCATTGCGCAGGAAAGCTGCCTGTCAGGTATATCAAAGTCGAGTTTATTAGCATGTTTTGCCATTGCAGCCAGAAAATCATCACAGACCTGGTATCCGAACCCCCTTGAACCTGAATGGAGCATCAGCGTAACCTGCCCCTCAAAAAGCCCGAATATGCTGGCCGCATTTTGATCGTAAACAGTTTCGACTACACCTATTTCAACAAAATGATTCCCTGAACCCAGAGTGCCAAGCTGTTTTTTGCCTCTTTCCATGGCTCTTTTGCTGATCAGATCCGGGTCGGCATTCGGCATGCAACCATTGTCTTCTGTGTGCTCTATATCTGAATCAGCCCCAAGACCCTGACGCACAGCCCATTTGGCGCCCTGTTTAAGAACCTTTATCTCTTCTGCCAACGACAGCTTTATTGAGCCTGTCTTGCCCACTCCTGATGGAATGTTCTGGAAAAGGGCATTAATAAGCTTTTCAAGCCTTGGTCTGACATCCTTTTCAACAAGGGATGTGGTTGCCAGGCGGACGCCACAGTTTATATCGTAGCCGACTCCGCCTGGGGATATGACGCCGGATTCCCAGTCAAAAGCGGCAACGCCGCCTATAGGAAAACCATAACCCCAATGCATATCAGGCATGGCAAGGGATGCTTTAATAATTCCGGGAAGGGTTGCGACATTTGCCACCTGTTTTAAGGGCTCTTTCTGATTTGAATCTTTCAGCATGGAGGCGCTTGCATAAATAATGCCGGGCACGCGCATAGCCCCTGTCCTCGGCAGCTCCCACCTGTAATCGTCTATTTTTTTTAATTCCATATCACTAACCCCCTAATTTCAGAAGTCAGATGTCAGAAGTCAGATGTCAGATGTCAGAACCCCTGAACCTCTGACCTCCGACCTCTGACCTCCGATCCCCTAACACTTAACACCTAAATACAACCTACACATCAAATATTATCTGAGTCTCCCAGCCGTCTGGCACACTTTTAACCTGAATCTGATGATATGTTACAGCCTTTATCTCATTTTTTATAATATGGTAATCAGGCTCATAAGTATCATACGTTACATTTGCCGACAGCTCATATTCTGAAAGGGATAAAATTCGTGCCTTCTTAACAAGTTTTTCTTCACCCGTCCAGAGATATAAAACTTCTCTCAGCCAGTTTACCATAAGATCGGGCCAGTCGCTTCCTGTAACATGAATATGATATTCATTTAAACCTTTTAACCTGTTGACATCTGTAATCTGGTCAATCATTGCATAAGCGGCGTCGGCAAACAGAATCTTCAGGTCAGATGCAAAAACCTGCAATCCAAAATCGGCAGTATGATCGATTATCCGGTATTTCATATTTTTTATACTAATCCCTGACCCACTGAATCCTTATGATCCTAACTCAAGTTTCACACCCTTGATTTCTATCAAAGTCAAGGCGGTAAAGGAGCCAAATTCAATTTTTCAAGCGAAATGATTTATTTGTCTTTTTTTAACCAGCTCTCCATGACTTGTGCCAAGGACAGGCACAAGAGATATATAACATACTGAACTCATACGTGGTTTCAAGTATTGTCTTAATGTTTGTTTTTGGTGCCGTTGTCGAAGCTTAAGGCATAATATTTCGCTTTAAAAATTTATTTTGGCCCTTACCGTTTAAAGGCTTTGATAAATAAAGAGGGTGCGAAACTTATGATCCTAATATAATTTCCCCTGTTTTTTCAGTCCGGTGAAAAATCGTCAGCATATTTCATGACCTGTTTTAAATTTGTTACTTTAAAAAACTCTTTTATAATGTTATGTACTCAAAGTGCCAGGTGTTATGGGCTAAGGATTAAGAATTAAGGATTAAGTGGCCTGACTCCCGAACTTTGATCTCTGACCTCTGACTTCTGACCTCTGACCTCTGACCTCTGATACCTGTAGCACAAAGAAATGGACAGTTCAAACACAGATATGCGAAACTTCTTGACTTAAAAATGTGTAAATCATCCTGACAGGGAAACCGAATTTATATGCATGAAGTATAATGTATATCTGTGCGAGGAGTGTCTTAAATGCAGCGATTCTGAAACATATTGCAAGTTTCGCACTTCATGCTTGATCTGGTATATTTTGAAATTAAGAGATTAAGGGATTAAGGGATTAGAGGATTAGAGGATTAGAGGATTAAGGGATTAAAATCAATAAGATACCTTCAATTCCTAAATTCCCCAATTCCTAAATTCAATAAGGATTAGAGGATAATCCTTAATCCTGTGATTTCTGTGGTTCAAAAATATAATAAATAAAGGTGGTAATTATGAAAGGAATAATACTTGCCGGCGGATCAGGCACAAGGCTTTATCCGATTTCCATGGTTGTCAGCAAACAACTTCTTCCCATTTATGATAAGCCGATGATTTACTATCCTCTTTCGGTGCTTTTGCTGGCAGGGATTCGGGAAATCCTTGTGATCTCCACGCCTCAGGACCTTCCTCTTTTCAGAAAACTCTTAGGAGACGGATCCCAGTGGGGCGTTTCTTTTTTTTATGCCGAGCAGCCCCGTCCCGAAGGTTTGGCACAGGCATTTATAATAGGACGGGAATTTATAGGCGGCAGCGGTGTTTGCATGGCGCTTGGTGATAATATTTTCTATGGGCACGGATTAACGGAACTTCTAAACAAAGCAGTATCAAGAAAAAAAGGAGCAACTATTTTCGGGTACTGGGTTAAAGACCCGCAGCGCTATGGAGTTGTAACCTTTGATGAATCAGGCAAAGCAATAAGCATAGAGGAAAAACCCAAAAACCCAAAGTCCAATTATGCGGTAACAGGTCTGTATTTTTATGATAACGAGGTTATTGATATAGCAGCAGGTCTGAAACCATCTACAAGGGGGGAGCTTGAAATTACAGATGTCAATATGGCATATCTTAAAATGGAAAAGCTCCGTGTGGAAAAATTCGGCAGAGGAATAGCATGGCTGGATACAGGAACCCACAAGTCCCTTATGCAGGCGTCTAATTATATTGAAACTATTGAAAACAGGCAGGGGCTTAAGGTGGCATGCATTGAAGAGATAGTCTATAAAAAGGGCTACATAAATGCGGACCAGGTGAAAAAACTGGCCCAGCCTCTTTTGCAAAACGGTTACGGCCAATATTTAATAGATATGCTTGAATATTGATGAATTCGTAAAAAAACGAATTCATCAGGTGTTAAGTGTTAAGTGTTAGGTGTTAGGTTAAAGCAATTGCCTGTTTAATCATACCGTTAACACACAGCACTTAATCTAACACTTAACACCTAACACTTAACACTTTTTAACTATGAATATCATAACCACACAGCTTGAGGGGGTAATTATTATTGAACCGGAGATATTTACAGATAGCCGCGGTTTTTTTATGGAGACATATAATCAGGATAGATACAAAAAAAGTATAAATCGTACCTTTGTTCAGGACAATCTTTCCTATTCAATGAAAGATACCCTGAGGGGGCTACACTTCCAGATAAAGCGGCCTCAGGCAAAACTTGTACAGGTCGTCACAGGTGAAATATTTGACGTGGCTGTTGATATCAGGCCGGGTTCGTCAACATTCGGCAAATGGGCAGGCGTTTATTTGTCGGAAGAAAACAGACGCCAGCTATTTATACCTGAAGGGTTTGCGCACGGCTTTTGCGTGATCAGTGAAACAGCCTATTTTTTATATAAATGTTCAGATTTTTACTTTCAGCATGACGAGGGGGGGATCATCTGGTCGGACCCGGACATAGGCATTGACTGGCCGGTTAAGGACCCGATTATTTCAGAAAAGGATAAACAGCTTCCGCGCCTGTCAGGGTAGGGACTTAGGCTGAAGGCTGTTAGGCTGTTAGGTTAGAGGTTAGGGATTGACGCATTAACAATTAAGCATTAACAATTGATTATTGATTATTAATTTAGGGATTAGAGATTAAAGCATTAAGAATTAACAATTGCTTATTAATTATTGATTATTAACTATGGCAAAAGGCGATGATATTCAGGAAAGACTTATTGACTTTGCAGTGAGCATTATCCAATTTACCGCAAAATTGCCAAAAAATTTAGCCGGAAAACATATAGCCGGTCAATTATTACGAAGCGGAACTTCTCCGGCGCCTAATTATGCCGAGGCTCGTTCAGCAGAAAGTTCGAATGACTTTATACATAAGTTAAAGATTGCTTTAAAAGAGCTGAATGAAACAACAGTTTGGCTGCAAATCATAACACGAAGCCAGATGGTGCAAATTGAAGAGTGTATTGGATTGCAAAAAGAGTGCGGAGAACTATGCAGAATTATAAGCGCAAGCGTGAAGACTTCTCAAAGACGAAGGAAAAAATAATCAATAATCAAGGGGCTGTTGCCCAAAAGCAATTCTTTGGCATTTCGCTACTATATCGCATCATAGCAAGAACTTAACTTATTGATTTTGTTGAATGCAGGTTTTGACTGGATTGCTAATTTTCACCAAATTTGGATTTGAGCAACAGCCCGTCAATAATCAATAATCAATAATCAATTATTAATTGTTAACTTAGTGCTTAGGAGGCAAAACATTAAAATCTTAGTAACAGGTTCAGAAGGGCAGCTTGGATGGGAGCTTCAAAGGCAGGGCCAATTCTTTAATTTTGAGATAATCGGCGTTGATCTTCCTCAAATAGATATAACAAACATAATCCAGGTGGAAAAGGCTCTGTCCGCTTACCAGCCGGTTCTTCTAATTAACGCTGCTGCTTACACTAATGTTGACAGAGCGGAATCCGAACCGGATCTCGCCTTTGCAGTAAACAGGGACGGGCCGGACAATCTTGCCAGAGCCTGCGCAAATGCAAATCTGCCGTTTATTCATATATCTACCGATTATGTCTTTGATGGTCAGAAAAAGAGTCCCTATATTGAGACGGATCAGGTCTCTCCACTTGGTGTTTATGGCAAAAGTAAGGAACAAGGGGAAAAAAGGGTTCGCTTCCAAACAAAGGAGCATATTATTTTGCGGACTTCATGGCTCTATGGTGTGCATGGGAATAATTTTGTGAAAACCATGCTGAGGCTTGGCAAAGAAAGAAAGATTATCAAGGTTGTTGCCGACCAATACGGATGTCCCACCAGCGCCAGCGATTTTGCTGAAACTATTTTAATAATTGCCGGCCTGATAAGAAACAGTTCAAAAATTAACTGGGGAACTTACCATTATTGCGGGCAGGGTATAACAACCTGGCATGAGTTTGCGGAAGCTATATTTGATATTGCCGGCAAGCATGATGCAATGAAACTAAAAAAAATAGAACCCATCAAAACCGTTGACTATCCGACTGCGGCAAAAAGACCCCTTTTCTCCGTCCTTGACTGCTCTCTGATAGAAAAGAGCTTTGGAATTAAAGCCAGGCCATGGCAGGAGAGTCTGAAAGCCACCATTGATCGCATATTCAATTCGAATATTGTATAAGAAATCGGGCGAAAGAGGAATTCTGTCAATTTTTATATTTACCGCAGAGCCGCAGAGGACGCAAAGAGAATTTTATTTTTCTGTTTACCGTTGAGAGGACGGTAAACAGAAACCCTCAGAAGCTTCGCTTCATTTGATGGTATTATTATCTGAAACCCTCTGCGTGCTCTGCGCCTCTAATGAGCGGAGCGAATGGGCGGTAATATAATACCCTCTGAATAGATACAGGAGACCTTTGGAATCGAAAAATAGAAAAAAAGCGCTTATTTTATTTATACTGATTGCAGGGGTTGTATTCGGAGCTGTTGCAGGGGCAATTTTAGCAATAACCAGCGATTTTCCCCAGATACTATCCCTTGAAACATACAGACCGCCTGCTGTAACGCGTATATATTCGGCTGATAAAAAGGTTCTTGCGGAACTTTTTGTTGAAAAAAGGGATCCTGTGTTGCTGAAAGATATTCCCTGCTTCCTTAAAGAGGCCATAGTCGCCACGGAAGACAGGAACTTTTATAAACACAGCGGCGTTGATCTGAAAGGAATCCTGAGGGCGGTGACGAAAGATATCCTGGCTCGAGAGTTTGTTGAAGGGGCCAGCACAATCACCCAGCAGCTTGCAAAGACACTCTTTTTAACGTCAGAAAAAACCCTTGTGCGGAAAATCAAAGAAGCTGTTTTGGCCTTTCAGCTTGAACGGCGCTATACAAAAGACGAGATACTTGAGATGTACTTAAATCAGGTATACTTTGGAAGCGGCGCATACGGCGTGGAATCTGCCGCAAGAATATTTTTTGGAAAGGCCGCAAAAGATCTGAATTTATCCGAATGTGCGTTGATAGCTGCCATGCCCAAGGCTCCTTCTAAATATTCCCCTCTAATTAATAAGGAGCTTGCATTAAAACGCAGAAACATCGTTCTTAAACAGATGAAGGATACAGGCATAATCACCGCATCGGCCTGTGATAAAGCTCTAAAAGAACCGGTTGTTCTTGGGAAACAAAATAGAAAAGAGTCCGGCGCAGGATACTTTGTGGAGTATGTTAAAGGTTCTCTCGAAGAGGTTATAGGGTCGTCAAGGCTCTATAAAGGCGGGCTCAGAGTTTATACGACACTTTCTTTTAAACTTCAGAAGGCGGCCGAAGATGCAGTTGCAAACGGGCTGATTGCTCTTGAGGCAAGGATGAAAAGCCGCGGGATAAAAGACCCTTATCCTCAGGGGGCGCTTATAGCGCTGGATGTGCGAATAGGCAGTATTCTTGCAATGGTCGGCGGCAGGGACTTTTCCAAAAGCCCTTTTAACAGGGCTGTAAGCGCCAGAAGACAGCCCGGGTCTGCGTTTAAACCGGTTGTTTACGCTTATGCAATTGAGCAGGGCTTTTCGCAAAGCATGATGATACTCGATGCTCCTGTAGCCTTTAAAGGGGCAAAAAACGGAAAGGACTGGACTCCTGAAAACTTTTCCGGTAAGTATATGGGAGAAATAACCTTAAGAACGGCCCTTGCTGTTTCAGAAAACATACCTGCGGTCAGACTCACAGAGATGCTGGGCCCTGATTCCGTAGCGCGCTTTGGCCGCAGTCTCGGCATTGAATCTCCGCCTTCAACGAATCTGTCCATGGCTCTTGGCACATTTGAAACAACACTTATTGATTTGACTTCTGCCTATGCAGTTTTTCCAAACAGTGGGGAAAGAATAGAGCCGTTTGGCGTAACTGAAGTGCATGACGGCAGCGGACGGATTGTCTGGCAGGTAAAGCCTCAAAAAAGAGTAGCCATGTCACGCGCCGGCGCAGCCATAATGACGGATATGCTTAGCAGTGTTATCCAGGAGGGCACCGGAATGAAAGCGAAAGTTATCATACATCCTGTCGCGGGAAAAACCGGGACTACAAACCAATATAAGGATGCTCTTTTTATAGGGTTTTCCCCGTCAATTGCTGCAGGAGTGTGGGTCGGCAGGGATGAATATAAAACCCTTGGAAATCTGGAGACAGGATCCAGAGCAGCGCTTCCAATATGGATTGAATTCATGACTCAGGCGCTTGAAGACAGCCCCTTTCAATACTTTGATATTCCGGATGATGTGATAAAGGTACGCATCGATCCTGTAACCGGCCTGCGCGCATCCGATAATTCGACACACACAATAACAGCCCTTTTTAAAAAAGGAACAGAGCCAAGAAAATAAAAAACGCATTCCTAATCCTGTCCCAAAATGCCTCACGCAAAGACGCCGTTGATAGGATAGAGGATAGAGAATAGAGGAAAGAGGATAGAGGAAAGAGGAAAGAGGAAAGGGATGAACGTCCAACATCGAACATCGAACCTTCAACGTCGAATGAAAAACAAAAGAAACAGAATATATTTCACCAAGACCAGGAAGATAAAAAAACCTTTGAACCTTTGAACTGTGAACTTATACTTATTAACCTTGACTTAAAATCATAAATTGTAATAAAATTCCCTGGGGCAAGCCCTCTCGCTTAGGCTGGACTTTCGCTTCGCTCAAGCGGGGTATTTTTGCGGAATTTCGATCTTTAAAACGCCGCAAGCGGCGGGGTATTTGACCCGAGCTACGCAATAAAAATTATAAGTGATTAAGGTTGAGGTATTCTGGCAATTTTATATAAAAAAATGGAGCGTAGCGACTCATTCACTTTAGGCACTTTAGGCACTTTAGCTCACTTTAGGCACTTAAATAACCGTGAACCGTGAACCGTGAACTGTGAACCGTGGTCAGTGGTTTTTTTCTTAACACCTAACACCTAACACCTAACACTTAACACTCTGATTACAGGAGTTATTATGAAGCGAAATTATTGTTTGTTACTCTTCAGTTTTTTTGTTTTATTTATGCTCAGCGAAAGTTCCGCCATTTGCCAGGGATGGACAGATCTCAGGATACGTCTTCTTCCTGATTCCAGCTTTGCAGTTATTGAAGCAAAGGCCGGCGAGAAAATCAGGCATTGCCCACATCATGATTCAAACGGCAAGATTGATGAAGAACAACT
>JAPVVG010000086.1 GCA_028571455.1 Desulfobacteraceae bacterium
GGCTGAAAGGGTCAAAAGAGCACGATTGCCGTACTTTGGCGGAAATAACTGATTCTTGCACCAAACATGGTTTCAAAATGTGCCGTATTTTCGCTTTTTCCTAACAGTCTTCAGCCTTCAGCCTATCCACCTGAGTAGTTATTTTTTATTTTTATAATTATTTATATCAAGGAGGGTAAGTTATGTCATTTAGTAAACCAAACCGAAGCGCTGCTACAGTCAGTTTGACACGTGTTGATCCAGCTCCCGGATCCGGTATTTGTGTAACCTGTCTTGATGGTTGTGAAGGACCATGTGAGATAGGGCGCTCTGCCTTAAGGGGGCGTGAGATGATTTATCCGCAGCCATTTGGAAAAGTTACTTCTGGATCAGAAAAGGATTATCCGATCGATTTTTCCCATTTTAATATTCAGGGGACCTGTGTGGGAGCAGTTGGTGTAGAAGCTGATCCTGATATTGCAACATTTCCTGCTGTTGATTGTTCAACAGCCGTTGGAAGGGACGGCAGCATCAAGCTTGATTTTCCTGTATTTACAGGCGCTGTTGGATCAACCGAAATTGCCAGAGTCAATTGGGAAGAGATGGCTATTGGCGCAGCCATATCCGGCATTATTGTGGTAGCCGGGGAAAATATATGCGGAATGGATCCGCAGGCCGAGTTTAAAAATGGTAAAATCAGCAAGTCTCCTGAGATGGAGCGCAGGATAGAAGCCTTTAAAAAGTGGTATGACGGCAAGGGCGGCATCATCATTCAGGCTAATGTTGAAGATACAAAGCTCGGTGTGCCGGAATATGTTATCGAAAAACTCGGAATAGAAATATTCGAACTCAAATGGGGACAGGGAGCCAAAGATATTGGCGGTGAGGTGAAACTGCCAAGCCTTGAGAGGGCATTAGAGCTTAAAAAGCGCGACTATATTGTTCTGCCGGACCCGACAAATCCGGCGGTCCAGGAGGCCTTTAAGGCAGGTGGCATCACTGAATTTGAAAGACACTCACGTCTTGGTATGGTTGATGAAGAATCTTTTTATAGAGCTGTTGAATATCTTCGCAAAGTTGGCGCAAAATATGTTACTCTTAAAACCGGAGCTTATCGTCCGGCCGATCTGGCCAGAGCCATTAAGTATTCTTCAGAAGCCAAAATAGATCTATTAACTATTGACGGCGCCGGAGGCGGCACAGGCATGAGCCCCTGGAGAATGATGAATGAATGGGGTATTCCCACGGTTGAGCTCGAATGTCTGGCTTACCGGATGTGTGAACGCCTGAAAGCAAAGGGCGCGTATATTCCGCCTATTGCCATAGCTGGCGGTCTTTCCTTAGAAGATCATATATTTAAGGCTATCGCCCTTGGAGCGCCTTATGTAAAAGCGATCTGTCTGGGAAGAGCAATGATGGCTGCAGCTATGGTTGCCAAGACCCACGGCAAATTAATGGCGGAAAAAATGGAACTGGAAGGCGAGGACATTGAAAAAGGATATCTCAAACTGTTTGCGGTCGGCGCACAACTAAAAGAACGTTTTGGCGCGGATTTCAGCAAACTTCCGGCCGGCGCTATAGGAATGTACTCTTATGTGGATCGCCTGCGCCAGGGCCTGCAGCAGTTTATGGCTGGCGCAAGAAAATTTGCTCTCCAGTATATGGATAGAAACGATCTCGTTGCTTTGACAAGGGACGCTGCTGAGATATCAGGCATCCCGTATGTTATGGAATCTGATCAGGAGGAAATTGACAAGATACTGGCATAATTTTTGTTTTGATATAAGAACAAATTAAAAAATTAAAAGATGAACGTCGAACATCGAACGTCGAATAATGATGTCGCTCCGCTATTTAAATTATTTTAAAATCGAATAAAGAAAGCATAATTTTATAATTTTCTATACAAGAACATATTAAAAGATGAACGTCGAACATCGAACGTCGAATAATGATGTCGTTCTGCTAAAAGCTAATGGCTAATCGCTTATTTTAGGTAACAACCACTTGACGAGGTCTGAAAGGAGATAAAGATGCTCAATGTAATTTGTAAACATAACTGCAAGGATTGCTTTGCGCTTAGAATTTGTGCAGTACAAGCCATAAAAGATCAGCAGGGTTCAATCTATGTGGAAACTGATGATTGCATCGGCTGTGGCGCTTGCCGCAGAGCGTGCGTTATTTTCAGTTACGATCAGGCCCTGAAGGAAAAAACCGTAGAGTGGCTCACAGGGGCGGCGTAACCGATTTATTGATTTCGGAATGCGGAGTGCGGAATGCATAGGGAAAATCCGAAATCCGCATTCCGAAATCCGAAATTATAAAACAGGGAGAATAAGAGATGCACGGTTGGATTGGTCGGTGTCTGAGGGTTAACCTGACTAAAAATGATTTTAAGCTTGAAGAGATTCCCCAGGAACTCATGGACAAGTTTTTAGGCGGGCGTGGGCTCGGGGTTAAAATTCTTTATGATGAAATTGACCCCACGGTTAATCCATTATCTCCTGATAATAAGCTTATATTTGTTTCAGGCCCGCTTGTTGGCACAGGCGCTGTAACCGGAGCGTCATGCAATGTGGTTACAAAGAGCGCTCTTTCAGGGACAATTGCGTGTGCAAAATTGCGAGGGCATTTTGGCGCGGAATTAAAATACTCCGGCCTGGATATGATTATCGTGGAGGGCAAGGCTGAATTTCCTGTCATTATTTCCATTATGGATGATAAAATCGTTATCAAGCCTGCTCTTGAGTATTGGGGCCGCACTACCTCTGAAACGGAGAATATGTTTAAAAGCAGCCTGAGCGATAAATGGGCGGCTCGTGACACATATCTGTTATCCATCGGTCCTGCCGGAGAGAAACTTGTGCCGCTTGCTAATATTATTAACGACGGTTTTTTATCGGTTGGTGGCGCTGGTATCGGAGCTGTCATGGGCTCTAAAAATCTTAAAGCAATTGCCGTCAAGGGTAATCACTCAGTGACAGTAGCCGACGGAAACCGTTTTGTGCAGGTTGTGACAACTTTGATCAACAAACTAAATAGCGCGCCTTTGATCTCTCAATCCATGTCTTCCTGGGGTTCTGCTTTTTTAGTAGGCCTTTGTAATCAAAAGGGGATACTGCCTTTTAAAAATTTTCAGAGTTCTTCATTTGAGGAATCAAAACATATTGGAACAGAAGCTCTGTCCAGCGCCTTTGTGCTTAGAAGCAGGGGCTGTTTTGCATGCCCGATTGCTTGCATAAAGAAAGTGGATGTGGATAACCGGTTTTATAAAGGCAAGGGAATGGCTCCAACCTACATGGCCATCGGCGCACTCGGGCTTAATTGCGGTATTACAGATCTTACAAACATAGGTATAGCCAACATGATTTGCGGTGAAATGGGCCTGGATCCTATTGCAGCAGGTGGAACTATTGCCACTGCCATGGAGCTTGAGGAAAAAGGGCTTTTAACAAAGGATTCTTTAAAGCTTGATTTCCGGTTTGGTAATGGAGAAGACTTGATCCAGGCATTGACCCTTATGGCGACAAAGAAAGGTTATGCCAGAAGAATAGGGCAGGGGGCAAAGGCATTGGCGGAGGAATATGGGCATCCAGAACTCTTTATGGGCGTGAAAAGTATACCACTTGCCCCGTTTGATCCCCGCTCACTACAGGGAATGGGCCTGCATTTTGTTACATCCAACTATGGCCCTCACCACCTGTATGCCTATACTTTTATTGATGAAGTGCTAAGTGTACATGAAAAACTGGATCCTTGGACTACGGAAGGAAAGCCTGAATTTGTAAAGCGTTTACAGGATATTACTGCTGTGGTGGATTCGCTGGGTCTTTGTAACTGGTCGTTGATGGGGCTTAAATTCAATAATTTTATACCAATGATTAATAGCTGCTTAGGCACAAGCTACAAGGCTGAAGATTTACTTCAGACAGGTGAAAGGATCTGGAATCTGGAAAGGCAGTTCAATATGCGAGCCGGGTTTAATCGAAGTCATGATATCCTGCCTGAGAGATTTTATAATGAGCCGATTGAAGATGGGCCTGCCAAGGGGCAAATCAGCAGAGCGGATGAGATGCTGAATGATTATTACAAGCTTCGTGGTTGGGATGAGGAAGGCCGGCCAGGCAATGAATTATCTGAAAGTCTATAGAATTGGGGAGTAAAGATGGCAAGGATAAAGATTGATCATAACAAGTGCACAGGTTGCAGACACTGCGAAATCGCCTGTTCTTTCAATCATGTGGCAGGTGTTGCTAATCCGAGAAGAGCTCGAATAAGAGTTTTCAGAGAAGGCGCTACCTATTTTCCGACTATTGCTGGTCCTTTTGTGGACGCCGCATGCACGTCAAAAAATGATCTGATTATCGGTGATCAGACTTACGATATGTGTCTGATCTGCAGGGCATCCTGTCCTGAAAAACCGTTTTTTATTGAAGCTGAGACAGATTTTCCTCTAAAATGCGATTTTTGTGGCATTCCTCCGAGTCCTTCCTGCGTTAGATGGTGCAACAGCGGGGCGTTGGAGCTGGTGGAAGATTAATAATAAATAGTGACGATTCAATGTCATTAACTTAATGGCCGTTCCTTTAAAGTCCCCCTTTGAAGGATTTTCTCCTTTAACAAATAGTGATTTTGGCTAAATGAAAACTGATACCTCACATAATCTCGTTGGCGCTGTAATGGTAGTTGGCGGAGGAATTGCCGGTATCCAGGCTTCCCTCGATCTTGCGGATTTGGGATATTTTGTCTACCTGGTAGAAAAAAGCGCTTCTATTGGCGGAGCCATGGCCAGGCTGGACAAAACTTTTCCGACCAACGACTGCGCCATCTGAATTCTTGCGCCCAAGCTGGTTGAGGCCGGTCGGTCTCCAAATATTAAAATTATTACAAATGCGCAGCTCATGTCAGTAGATGGCAATGCCGGTAATTTTATTGCCAGCGTTCGTTGCATGCCAAGGTATGTGGACGAAAAACTTTGCACAGCCTGTGGAACTTGCACCGGTTACTGTCCTGTAACAATCAAAGATCAATTTAACGATGGGCTCTCTTTAACAAAAGCCATACATATAGATTATCAGCAGGCCATACCCGCGGCAAACTATGTGAATGCAGACTTTTGTCTGTTTTTGACAAGGCGTGAATGCAAACAGTGTGAGAGGGTCTGCCTTGCTAAGGCTATTGATTTTAAACAGCAGCCGCAGGATATTGATCTAAATGTCGGCGCCGTTATTCTATCTCCAGGTTTTGGCAGGATAAATAAAGAAGTATTATGTAAATATGGTTACGGAATATCTTCTGATGTAATAACCGGCATGGAATTTGAGCGCATAACATCAGCTTCCGGGCCATTCATGGGACAGATTGTCAGGCCTTCGGATGGCCGGCATCCTAAACGGATTGCTTTTCTTCAGTGTATTGGCAGCAGAGATCTGCCAAGTGGCAATGGATATTGTTCATCAGTTTGCTGCATGTATGCGATCAAGGAAGCTCTTGTTGCTAAAGACCATGCCCCGGATATTGATATAGCCATTTTTTATATGGATATGCGAACCCAGGGCAAAGAATTCGATTATGCCAGGATTCGAGCCAAAGAAAAGGGGATTCGTTTTATAAGGAGTCGCATCGGTGGCATTCAGACCAAGGGGAAAAGTCTTGAAGTTATTTATGTAAATGAGCAGGGGGAGCATATAAGAGAAGATTTTGATATGATAGTTCTTCCCGAAGGCCTTGAATCACCGAAAGATGCAAAACTGCTGGCAGGAGCAGCCGGCATTAATTTAAACCATTATGATTTTTGTATGACCCGTTCCAATGCTCCTCTGGAAACAACGCAGCCCGGAATATATGTGGCCGGGGCGTTTCAGGGACCCAAAGATGTGCCTGAGAGTGTGACAGATGCAAGCGGCGCAGCGGCCCTTGTCTCGGAACTGCTTCGCAAAGCCAGGGATACCCAGGTTAAAGTCCGGATCTACCCGGAAGAAAAAGAGATCGAAAAGGAGCTTCGCATTGGCGTGTTTATTTGCTCTTGCGGAAACAATATAGGAGCTGTGGTTGATGTGCCGGCTGTTGCCAGGTATGCAGCCGGTCTTGAAAATGTCGTCGCAGTTGATACAAATCTTTATAGCTGTGCTCAAAACACCCAGGAGGCAATTACTGAAAAGATCAAAGTGAATCGGTTGAACCGGGTAGTTGTTGCGGCCTGTACTCCCAGGACACACGAACCATTATTTCAGGAAACCCTTAAAAATGCAGGCTTGAACCGGAGCCTGTTTGAAATGGCCAATATCAGGGATCATTGCTCATGGGTTCATACAAATACTCCTGAGGAAGCTACTGAGAAATCAAAGGATCTTGTGAGAATGGCTGTAGCAAAAGCGCGTTTGCTCAAACCTCTTAGCGAGCAGGAACTTCCTGTGATACCAAAAGCTCTTGTTATTGGAGGCGGCATCTCCGGAATGACGGCGGCTTTAAGTGTCGCCAGGCAAGGTTTTGAGTGTTATCTTGTTGAAAAATCAAACCAACTGGGAGGCAACGTAAAACGCCTTCGGTATCTGATAACCGGCGATGACCCGAGTAGAATTCTTAGTGATCTGGAAACCGATGTTAGATCAAATCCTTTAATACATGTATATGAGAATGCAGTTATAGACAACATAACAGGTTATATCGGCAACTTTGCGACCAGTTTACAGATGCCGGAAAGTTCCGAAATATTGGAGCATGGCGTACTTGTTATAGCTACCGGCGGAATGCCTTATGAGCCCAAACAATACCTTTATGGAAAATCAAAACAGGTTGTCACACAGCTTGAGCTGGAAGAAATGATAGCCGGCGGTAAAGCATTAAAAAATATTCATGACATCGTAATGATCCAGTGTGTCGGGTCCAGAGGTGATGATCTGTCTTATTGCAGCAAGGTTTGTTGTTCACAAGCCATAAAAAATGCTTTGAAGGTTTTGGAATATAATCCGGCGGCAAATATTACAATCCTTTACAGAGATATCCGCACTTATGGATTTAATGAAGACTACTATCAATTAGCCAGAGAAAATGGTGTAACTTTCATCCGCTTTGAAAAAGATTATCCTCCTGAAGTGATTGAAAAGGATGGTTCTATCAATGTAGATATTTTTGACAGGATATTAGGAGAAAAATTATCTATCAAACCGGATTTAATTGTCCTTAGCGTGGGAATAGCTCCAGCTCCTGCGCATGATCTGGCGAAAATTCTCAAGATTCCTGTAACCCAGGACGGGTTTTTTCTGGAGGCACACCCAAAGCTCAGGCCGGTTGAATTTTCAGTTGAGGGAATCTACCTTTGCGGCGCGGCCCATTCACCAAAACCTGTATCAGAGTCTATTGCCCAGGCAAAGGCAGCGGCAGGCAAAGCCTGCGTTCCATTGGCCAGAGGGTTTGCTGGTGTAGAACCGATTGTATCATCTGTCGATATGGATGCCTGTATCGGATGCAGGATTTGTGAGAGTCTTTGCCCATATGCAGCTATCAGGATGATAAAGGTAGGCAAAAGGAAAAAAGCCGAAACTATTTCCGCTTCGTGTAAGGGATGTGGGATATGTGCTTCGCACTGCCCGGCGATGGCTATATCAATGGCTGGATTCACTAACGAACAGATTTTGTCACAAATACATGCTTTTGGAGACAGTCCGTAAAATGGCAAAAAAATCATTTGAACCAAAAATACTTGGCTTTCTTTGCAACTGGTGTTGTTATGCAGCCGCAGATTCTGCCGGCATAGCACGCTTTCAATATCCGCCCAATATCCGCGTCATCAGAGTGATGTGTACTGGAAGAATAGATCCGCTGTTTATCATCGAAGCCTTTTCTTCCGGTGCAGACGGCGTATTTGTAGGCGGGTGACAGCTCGGTGAATGTCATTACCAGGTTGGTAATTATGACGCAATGATAACTGCCTGTTTTATTGAAGAAATATTAAACTGCCTGCAGATAAATTCAGATAGATTGGCTCTGGACTGGGCATCTGCGGCTGAAGCGCCGCTGTATGTTGAGTTAATAACCGCATTTACAAACCGGATAAAGAAATTAGGGCCTTTGGGGCATGTTGAAGGAATAGGACTTAATGATTTGCGATCAAAACTTTCAGCGGCCAGCACGGCTGTTAAAAGTGTTAAAATGCGGACACGATTTGCAAAGTTAACCCGGCATTTCCGTGAGTCAAAAGACTACTCTAAAAGTGTTATTCAGGCAAAAGTTATCGAAAAGCTAAGGCGTCCAATCTGTCAGGAAATTGAAAAGCAGAGGGATAATTGACAATCACTTCTCATAAAGTGGACCCGCGATTCAAATTTGAAGTGGCCTCCATGCCAGGCGGTGAACTGGTCAAAGGTTGTTTTGACTGCGGAACATGCGCAGGTGTATGTCCCGTCAGTGAACTTGAACCTTACTTTGATCCAAGAAGAATCCTTCATATGATTCGACTCGGGCTTAAAGAGCAGATCCTGAGTTCCAGCGCTATATGGTTTTGCACACATTGTGATACATGCGCATTTGTGTGTCCGCAGAATGTGCGGTTCAGCAGCATTGTGGATGTTCTTCGCGAATTGGCTGTCAAGGAAGGTTATGCGGAAATCAAAACAAAGAAACCTTTTGGCACAAGCCCGTGCAAAGCAGCCTGTCCTGCTCACATCAGCATTCCAGGTTTTATTTCCGCAATTTCACTGGGGAAATACAGGGAAGGCCTAAAGTTGATAAAGGAAGAGATGCCCTTTCCGGCAATTTGCGGGCGTGTCTGTCCCCATCCATGCGAAGCAGAGTGTAATAGGAACAGTTTAGATAAACCCGTAGCTATTGAGTATTTAAAACGTTTTCTGGCTGATGAGGATATTTTATCGGATGCACCCTATATCCCCCAAAAAAAGCAAAATAGAACTGAAAAAATCGCTGTTGTTGGATCCGGGCCGGCTGGTTTGACTGTTGCTTATTATCTGTCTATTGAAGGTTACCCTGTTACAGTTTTTGAAAAACTCCCTGTAGCAGGCGGCATGATGGCTGTGGGAATACCGGAATTCCGCCTTCCACGAAATATTCTTAATGCTGAAATAGATATTATCAAGAAATTAGGCGTTGATATCAAACTAAATTTTTCAATCGGAAAGGATTGTAGCCTTGCCGAGTTGCAAAAGAATTATAAAGCCATTTTTATTGGTGTAGGATGTTGCAGCTCAATGAAACTCGGCATTGACGGTGAAGATGAGTTTGCCGGCATTGTTGACGGTCTTACATTCTTAAAGGATATACATCTTGGGAACCTTCCTGATTCCAGAGGCAGACTGGTTGTTATCGGCGGCGGCAATACGGCTGTTGATTGCGCACGTGTAGCCATAAGGCTGGGTTATAGAAATATTGCTATTTTATATAGAAGAACAAGGGAGGAGATGCCGGCAAACTCATGGGAGGTTGATGAAACAATTGAGGAGGGAATAGACATTCAGTTTTTGACGGCGCCGGTGAGAATTATATCGGATGACGGGAAGGTGTCTGGCGTGGAGTGTATTCGAATGAAATTGGGTGAGCCGGATGAATCAGGAAGACGGAGACCAATTCCTGTCCCGGGATCTGAATTTATGGTTAAAACAAACGTTATAGTATCGGCTATCGGACAGACGTCTGATTTAAAATGTATGACTGATAATTGCTTAATTAATATTTCAAACAGGGGGCTTGTTGTGGCTGATCCTGATACAGGTCTTACAAATATTCACGGAATATTTGCCGGAGGTGATGTGGTCTCCGGCCCTAGAACGGTCGTAGAAGCGGTTGCGTTTGGGAAAAAGGCGGCGTTATGTATTGATAAATATTTAAGAGGTGAAGATATTAGCTCAGGACGCAAAATGAATTGGACTGGAATTAAGCTGATATCTAATGAGATAATATATAAGGAAAGGGAGCAAATGCCCCGCCTTCCTCTTGCGGAGTGCACAAAAACCTTTAAGGAGATAGAATCAGGCTTTAACAGGGAACAGGCCAAAAGAGAGGCCGAACGCTGTTTAAAAATATGCGGTCTTCAAAAATGACGGTTTTGTATCTATAATGCCGCAACTTTTGGGGTAGTACCTTCTTGAACCCGTGTTTTGCCTCGGCGGATCTTGACATGTGGAAATTCGATGGCCGTTTTTTGGGAATAGTCTAATTGCTTCCTTCCTGTCAATAAGGCTATAAGCAAACCCTCTTCGCGACATCGACCTTCATGAGCGCATTTCATTCGAGTCTTTTCAAAGTAATTAAGGGGCGCAAGGCAGTTAAATGCACTGGCATTTACGCTGTCTTTTGAATGAGTCATACCATCGTAAACCAGCTTCTTTTTCTTTCTCAGTATTTCTACTCCCAGGGCAAGATCGGGGCAATCATCCTTGAATCTGGGACATGAGAAGCAGTGCTCATAAAATTTCAGAGGGGCCTGACAGTCAAATTCGAGGGCATGGATTATTCCTGGCCTGGTATTTTTCATAATTCATCCTTTTAAATTTCGATATTATTATTTTCACTAAGAATTATTTATATATGTTAGCGATACTAATTGTCAAGTTATTATTAATTCTGTAGCCGTTTACGGCTTGAAACTTGAAATTGGAAATTTGGAAGACCTGTCTGCGTGCGGGCACGCACAGGCAGGGATGAAACGAGGTTCCGTGAACGCTTACTTGATCTTTATCCAGAGCAACCTGGCTAAACCAGGCCCGGGATTTTTCCACTGGGTAGGTATATCGGAGGATAGATAGATAACATCGCGCGCACGAACCGTGTATACAGCCTTATCTATTTTAACCTGCAATTTGCCTGATAATAAATAGCCGATCTCTTCGCCCTTGTGGATGAAAAAGTGGGAAGGCAGGCTTTTTTGAGGCGGAATTTTAATTATATATGGCACAGCCTTGAACATAAAGTCCACAGGGGTTAACAGGCTTGCATAGATGCTTCCATCCGGCATGTCGGGAAAATTTACATCCACGGCTTCAGCGTAAGGAAAAATGATCCTGTTTGTCATAGCTGCTGATTTTTGGAAAAATGAGCCTACTTCGACGCCAAGAACTTCTGCTATTTTAAGCAGCGCCGGCAACGAAGGATAAATTAAATTGCTTTCAATTTGAGAAATCGAACTCGGTGTCACACCTGTGAGTTTTGCCAAGTCTGTTTGGCTCAAGCCTCGCTTTATGCGGAATTCCCTCAGGCGCAATCCAAGATCAAACCATCCTGTTGAAGGTTTTTCCGAATCAAAGCTAATTCTCAAATCTTTGCTCCGGTAATTAACCGGTTTATTCAGAGCGTCAGTATCGCGTTTTTCAGCCTTTAAAATCGTCAAAGAGGTTTTGCCTTTCCTGGCTGAAAGCTCAATGGCGACCTGTGCAATTTGATTGATCTTGGCCCTGAGACGTGGAGTATGAGCTTTCTTTTCCATCACCCAGTAGGCAATAGTATTCAGTTCGTATAATAACGGACAGGAGTGGGAATAAAAATTAATGATATATTCCTCCCCGCCCCACAATTCCTGCATGCCGGTCAGGCTTTCGAAAACCAATCGAACATCGCCTGTCATTGTTTTATGGATTTCAAAAAAGGCATCTAACACGCTGTCTGTTTTTCGAGGGTCATTCAAACTAATAATTTGGCATGGGTATTTAACGCTGTATTTCTCATAGAAATTTAGAAAAACATCGGAGCCCCCTCCTTTGCCATGAGTAAAGCAGTCAACAATGGTTAACCGCTTATTATCAGCCAGATGTCCGAGCTTTTCCAGAAGATTTTTCGGGGAACGGTCGAAACTGAAGTAAATGATTGATTTGTTTTGCGCCTGGGAGGCCTGGATAAAGTTCAGGCAAAATACAGATGCCAGGCTGCCGGCATCATCTTGCCATACCACGTTATCACCGATATAAAGTCCCCCAAGAAGGCGATCAAGATGGCTTACTCCAGAAGCCACTCGTATTTTTTCTGAAATCATTGAACCCTCATATTAAATATGATGTAACCCTAAATGAGCCATTATAATCATTTGGATTTAAATTAGGTCGCTTCGGAAATACACTTAGATTCCCGCTGGAGTTTATCCCGTGGATTCCCGCTTTCGCGGGAATGACACACGGGGCGGGAATGACATATTGATTGAGTATATTAAGTGATTATTTTCGTTTAATTAAATATTATACTTGAGTTTTTGAAAAATAGCTATCACAATTTTGGGAGTTGCGGTATGTTTTGTCCGGCAGGTGTGTGTAAGAACCTGTTTGAGTATGTTATCGATGCGGAATTATGCAATGGTTGCACTATTTGTAAATTGAAATGTCCGGAAAATCAGCAAACCGTTCCCTTAACTTTCTCTTTTTCTTCAGCAAAATCAAAACCAGTCCAGATACCTATAGAGCCAAGTATTGAATTCTGAGGATGGAATTTCCTGAAAATTTTAAAATAGTAAGCTGCCTCTCTGCTATTAATTGTTGCTTTGGGATTTTCAGCCTTGATCTTTTCAAACTCATCTTCACTCATCTCTTTATTTGCTATTTTTTCGCCTAAGCTTTCGCATCCTGCCCCTTGGGCATACTGAACTTTATAGCGCCACAGGATATTATCAGGAAGATAGTTTGTGTCTTCAAAAGCCTTGCGTAATATCCATTTTTCAATCTTTACACCATTATGTTCTCTTATCTTTAGTTCAGGGGGAATTTTCATGGAAAGATCAATCATGGCGACATCTAAAAATGGAACTCTAACGTGAGTTTACGAATTAATCAATCTTATATTTTTAAGTCATGTATTTTCAGTATATTGCGTTGTGATTCTGTGCCCCCTAACTTCATGCGTACCATATACCATAATATTCTTGACATATAGCGCAATATGTGGTA
>JAPVVG010000087.1 GCA_028571455.1 Desulfobacteraceae bacterium
CCCCAAAGAGTCTCTTATAACCTCTTTATACAACCAAACATTCTGGAAAAATTCTTTGTTATTAGTCAATTATTGGTCAATTAAGGAGTGGAGGCCGGTTTAACCGCTAAGCTCTTTTGAGCGGTTGGCTGCAGCGGCTATAAAAAATGGGGTCAAGTCTGCCTTTGACCCTTACTGATATTGTTTTGTTTTTTCCATACCTGATTTTTAATTTTTTTGCCACATTTTTTAGTCTTGAAACTCTTTGGTGATAAGCCCAAACCAGCATTTTACTCCTCTCGTTTACCATCAAGGGTCAAACATAGACTTGACCCCATTTGTACTGTCCCCTGTGACTCCTAGGAAACTGCTGCTCCGGCAAAAAAGAGCGTAAACAGGGCAACAACCAACATGGAAACTAACTTCCTTGATGTTAATTTTATCATTGTCTTTTACTCCTTTTATTTATGGTTAGTTTGAAAATCTTCTGTCTTTTCAGTTATCATCGGTTATCATTTGAGACGGCGCACCTCACCTCCTCCCTTTTCATCTCACTTCCCTTCATTGATTCGACGCACGCTCTTTATCTCTACAGAAACCTCTATAGAGGTGAGAGATTTGTGCTGGACCGGGTTACCTAAAATAATATTGGCAACCCTCGGCAAGCCTCCCAGATGAATATATTGCTATTTTTGTTCTTCAGCATATAGAGCCCCGCTTTCTATAATCTTAACGGCAAACTCTTTAATTTTTGATGGAATGCTTTTTTCAATCTCCGGCGTTTTTAGGCTGACAAACACTACAATACAATCTTTATCATTTGTTTTGCCCTGGCCGATTCCTTCCACCCCATCAATATCCATCCATTGATCCTGAATCTCTGATATCACTTCTTCAATGCTTAATCCCATATTTCTTACCTATTACGCAGAACATTGCCCACACAGCAACTCTTCTGTCGAGATTAGTTACTTTGCTCTGATACTGCCACATTAAAAAGTAACTAATCAAGTTCTATATATCATTGCGAACGATGTAAAGGATCTCATCCTTATCACCAAGATTGCTTCGTCTCTTTCGCTCCAACGACATGAAAACGTCATAATATTATTTGCTCATTTACTTGTAGAAGTCAGCCCCGGCCGAGATGAACCACATCTCCCGTGACTGCGGAACATTAAGAAACTCCACACCAATCGAAATCCCAACACCCCAATAAATCCTAGGCTTGTTCGGCACGGTAAAACGCTCAAAGCCGTGGGATCCAGTTAGATTGACATTGTTGTGCGTAGCAATCCTTCTCTCACCATCATAGACATGAATGTGCCGCACGATAGATGCCACCGACCCCGTTGTAAAACGCAACATTACCGAGTCTACTTTGTATCGCTTGCTATCAACAATAACTGGTGTGGGAATAGCGAAGTGAAACCAGTTAGTCGTACCTGGTTTACCTTTAAGTCGTGTGCCAAACCCTGCACGGTAGATCCACTCCAAGAGCCATGGCCACTCCACTTGGATGTTTACACCATGAATCCAGCTAGCAAAGGCGAGCTCTGCCGCCATAGGTTCAATTTCTTTTTCTACCTCCTCAGCAGCTACAAGCTCTGCCGCCATACCTTCAAATGTGACGCTATCCGGTATTTCTTCTGGTAGAACTGCTGGGGTAATAACCGCAGGTGCAATAAGCTCTTCCATTTTTTCTTTCTTCTCTTGTTCCATTTTGTCCTCCTTTTTTGACATTATTTTTGGCCACAGCACAGTGCCACTGCCAAAGAGTTAATAGGTTTTCTTTAGGGATGAAGCCTAATATGTAGAAGCGATTGTACATAGAGAATACTATTAATCACTGTCACCCTGGCAGAACCAGCAAAAAGTAATCCTACTGCTCCTTCTTTAATATCACATACAAGGCTTCCTGAGTCTCCGCCGGCAGACATATTTGTAGTTATGATCTGTCGGGCGAAACGAGCAACACGACCGCTGCCGTAATTGACATCAACAGTGGCGTTGATAGCAGTGATTCTGCCATTAGAGAAATTAGTTGTTCTACCAGTCTTTTCCACTAAATCGCCAACTTTCGGGTTGCTCTTAACCTGCTTCACATATCCGATCCAATAGATTTCTCGATCCAGATTGTGGAACTCACCTTCGGCAATTGCTGCATCAACATAGTTGATTGGGGTGGATGTGAGAGTCTTAAATTTAATAGGCACAAATCTGGAAAGGCGAGCAATAACATCTCCCGGCACACTGCCTCCGTCGTATGGGCCCGGCTGCAGAATTGGATCCCCTATGTTGGCATCATTGGAATTTGCCAGAACATGGTTGTTGCTCAAAATGTAATATCTTCTGGGGATACCTGGGAAAGGTGTAAGGTCATAGACGCAGGTGGCAATTGTTCCTGCCGTTATTTTGTAATGACCTATGCTGAACCCTCCTTTGGCAGGCCGTACACGCTGCTTCAAGACCTCGATACCCAGCTCATCTTTCATAGCTACTTTTTCATTATCAGAAGCAAAAATCTCACCTGTCTCCACAACATCAGTTTTGAATCCCCCTATAGACTTGGGAATCTGGTCATCAGCTTTGAGTAATGCTTTGTCAAGCTTTTGGGATACGAGAATGGTCACACAGAGATCGCCGGTATCTCTCCCCTCTTTGATTTTGTGCCCTGTTGCCACTCCAACCACATTCTGTTTGGCGAAAAGTGCTTCCTGCTCTCCTTCATGGGCTTCTGTGATTGCCGCATATTCAGCATCTATATTTATAGTCATCTTATTTATCTCCTTATATGAAAGTATTCTGTTTTTTCAGCATCATGGGTTATCATGTGAGACGTCACCACCTCCTTCCTGTTCTCCCTGGGGCTGTCTTTCCGCCGGGGCGGGGGGAATTTCCATGGGAGGTATAGTCTCCTCCACTCGCGGTGTTATCTTTTCCGTCTCTGCGGGCAGAGAACCCCCTTCCTCTTTGCAACCAACAAAACCAAGGCACATTATCACTGCAAAAAACATACATATAAAAAACCTTTTCATCTTTTATCACCTCCCTTTTCTTTCTGGTATTCATGAAACAACCCTGTCAACCTGGAACAAGAGAAGGGCTTATCGAGAAGGCTTGCCTTGTATTTGGTCTTTTCCTCTTCAAGGCGTGTTCGAAACCGACTCATGTTCCCACTCATATAGATCGTCTTTATCCCAGGATCATGTTTCCGTATGTCCCTTACCATTTCGAGGCCGTTTTTCACCGGCATCTGGATATCGGTAAGAATGATATCGGGTTTGAACTGTAGGAAGGCCTCATACCCCTCCTCGCCATTCACGGCCGTCTTCACACGATAAGAGTCCATCCTGTCTATCATTTCCTTTATGAGACCGACTAATGCCTCATCATCATCGACAATCAATACCTTCATCATGTTCTTCTTACCTGACCACCATTTCCTGTCCTTTTGTGTCCTTTTGGCCACGTTTTCACCCACCCCTGTTCAGGGAAGGGAGACATTGTCCTGTCGGCTTGCAGGGATAATAATAATTTTTCATAAGCAAGGGATATGCCAAATCTGGGCGGATGGATTAACTCGTTGATATTTAAGTAAGATTTGTCGTAGAAGAACCGGCTGGTAAGAGCCTTCTGAAGGGTTTTTCCTACAGGCAGAGGGAACAAAGATGGGGGCGATGAGTCTAACTGTTTGAGGAAACTATGTTTTTATGTGAAGGGAATTTCATACACCTTGTTTTGTTCTCTTAAAATCCGATGGATTCAAGTCATGCTTTTTCAGCAGGTCATAAAAGTCAGACCGATATTTCCCGGCAAGCTTTGCCGCCTTGCTCACATTGCCTCTGGTAAGCAACAGGAGGTTAGAAATATAATTCACCTCAAACTGATTTTTGGCTTCTTTCAGGGAGTTAACCTTGCTCTCTTGTATGGTCCTGCTCTGAAGAATCAGATCTTCAACAATTACATCCCTGGTGGTCATAGCTGCGGCGTATTCAATGGTATTCTCTAATTCTCTTACATTGCCGGGCCAGGAGTAAGACAAAAGTTTCTGGAGGGCAGGCGTGGAAATCCCCTTTATCTCCTTTTTCACTTTCTTGGCAAATTTTTTTATAAAATGATCTACCAAAAGAGGAATATCTTCCCTCCTTTCCCTCAAGGGAGGAAGACGGATGGGTATAACATAGATACGGTAAAAGAGGTCTTCGCGAAACTCACCCCTTTTTACCTCATCTTCCAGGTTTTTATTGGTGGCTGTCAATATCCTTACATCTACATCTGTCGGTTTTTCCCCACCCAGAGAATAGAACTGCTTTTCCTGAAGCACACGGAGCAGTTTTACCTGCATTGATCCTGACATCTCCGAAATCTCGTCCAAGAAGATCGTGCCTCCATGGGCATGAACAAAAAAACCTCTTTTGTCCCTGACGGCGCCGGTGAATGCACCCTTGTTATAGCCAAAAAGTTCACCTTCAAGTAACGCTTCCGGAATAGCGGCGCAGTTTATCGCTACAAAAGGCTTGTCCTTCCTGGTACTTAGAAGATGCAGGGATTTAGCTACAAGCTCTTTGCCGGTGCCACTCTCTCCGTAGATGAATACATTGGAGTCTGTCTCTGCCGCTCTTGATACCTGTTCTAATACCTCCTGCATCTTTTTGCTCTTGCCTATGATGTTTTCGAATCCATATCTTTCCCCTACCAGAGCCTTGAGCCTTCTGACTTCTCTGGAAAGACTGCTCTTTTCCAGGCCATTTTTTATCTGAAGAAGAAGCTCTCTGCGATCGAATGGCTTGGTTAAATAGCCGTAGGCTCCTTGCTTCATCGCCTCCACCGCTGTTTCAATCGTTCCATAGGCGGTAAGGATGATAACCGGCATTTCGGGAGCTATTCGGCGCAGGTCCCGCATCAGCTCAATGCCGTCTTCCTTTCCGGATAGTTTGAGATCGACAACAGCCAGGTCAAACAACTCATTTTCAACCCTCTTTAGAGCATCATGTGCCCCGGTTGTTGTAGCGATCCTGTAGCCTTCCTCCTCGAGACTGAATTTTAAAACCTCAAGTATATTTTTATCGTCATCTACTATGAGTATATTATCCATATCCCATCTCAATAATCACCGACCATTTACGTTCATTATCGGGGCAGGCGCTCCCTCTTCTTTTCTTCAACACCTATATCTATTTCCTTTAAGGCATCTATCATCCTCTGATTCTCTTCGAGCTTCTTTTTCAAACAATCTACCGATTTTTCAAGGGTTGGATGGCCCTAAATTTGTTGACACCTTGAATAACTAATTTAATTTATAGTATCAGGAGGTGTCAAGCAATGAAAAAAAGGAAAACCTATTCAAAAGAATTTAAAGAGGAAGCCATCCGCCTTGTAAAAGAAAACGGCCTTACCTGCATCCAGGTGGAACGAGACCTTGTGAAAATGCGGGACGTCCATAAATAAGTAAATAACTTGACATATCGTTATATTATTGATAGGAATTTTGTATGCCCAGATTAGCCCGCCTTGACGCACCTGGTGTTTTACATCACATTATCATCCGGGGAATTGAGCGTCGCAAAATATTCAGAGACGATAAAGACAGAGATAATTTTATTGATCGTTTATCAGATCTTTTGCCTGCAACACAAACTGCCTGTTATGCTTGGGCATTTATTCCAAACCACGCTCATTTTTTATTCCGAAGCGGCGGCGCCGGAATATCAAACCTGATGA